>CAIPFQ010000034.1 GCA_903864395.1 uncultured Chlamydiae bacterium
AAAAATGATTCAATCTTCTCTAAAAAGAAACAGTGGATTTTCCACAAGAATTCTTGAAGAAAACCCCCAATTTCTTTGAAAAAGTTACGCTTTTTGGCAGCGGAGGGAAAGACGGGATTTCGTTCTTGCCCCTTTTTGCGGCTTGAAAACACCTTTTTTCACAGCTTTGTCGATCACACTGTATACTTTTTCTAAGCTCGTGCGAACGGTCTCCCCTTCTCCCTTTTTCTTCAAAGATTCTTCCAAAGAGCGAATCGCTGTCTGTACGGTCGATCGGCAAGCGCGATTTCTTAATCGGCTTTTCTCATTGTGCATATCCGTTTTCAGCGCAGATGGACGTTTAGTCTTTACTTCTTTCTTCTCTGGTTTTTGCTCAGCCATAATCCCTTCCTGTATTTTAAATGACATTACTATACCCTCTTCTGTATAATTCGTAAAGACAGAACATGCGTAAAAAGATATTTTCCATCTCCTTTCTTTGTCTCAGCGGTGCTTTTGCCCTCTATTTTTTCTTCGGCAGCATCGGAGAGCTTTCCACTTATCAGTCCCTAAAACAGCAGACCCCTGGTAAAATTTTTCAATGGGATATTAGAGAAAGTAAAGAAAAGTTTCCCATTACGGCTCTCTATCGCTTTGAGGCGCAAGGAAAGGTCTGGCAAGGCGCTCACAGGTTCGGCCCCCCCTGGGATCTAAACCAGGAAGCCGCCGTTCATCGCCTCACAATTTTAGCCAAACAACCAAAAATGGTTTGGTTCGATCCTCAAAGGCCCTCTCATTCGAGCTTAGAAAAAAATTTTCCCTATAATTCCCTGTTTCGATTCGCCGTATCTCTTGGAGTTTTTCTTTATTTTGGGTGGGTCTTTTCAAGGAGTAAGTTTAATCCACAGTGAAGGAGATGAAAAAATTCGCGCAAAAAAGAGACTTTTTTTGGAAAAGTTGCTTCCTCAAGTTTTTTCCAGTGCTCTAAACGAAGCGCGAAAGAGGGCTCTTTCATCGCCTGGATTCCTTGGTAGACAAGATCAGAGGCAAAATAAAGGCTCACAGTGTCAAGCCGCTTACCAACACAATGAGGCAAATCCTTTGACCAAGAAAGAGTTGGATTTCGGTAGGGCTTAGAAAGATCGATTAAGAGAGAAGAGCTCTTGCGCAGTCGTTTTCGATCGACAATCACTTCAAATTGATCATAAATATGCACAATCTGCCGTTTTTCAAACGTAAAAAACAGACCTCCCTGTTCGCGCAAAAAAGCTTCTGCAGGGCGAATAAAGCGCTGGTTAAAGATGCGATCATCCATCAACCACACAACAGTGTAGCCTAACTTTCCATAGTCTAAAACTCTGGCTGAAACTTCTTCAAGGCTAATCGAAGAGCATTGAATTTCGAAAACAATTTTTTCTTTTTCCCAAAAAACATCTGCGATCCGACGAATGGAGGGAAAGGGGCGCTCCATCTCTGTTTCTTCACAGGAAAGAAGTTTTTGAAGTTGAAGCTGAAGAAGGAGGTGTGTTTCGCTTTTTCCATACAGTCGACATCGAGGAGATTTTTTTATATGATAAAAATGAGGATTGCGCTGACGCCCTTGCTTCAGCTTTACAGGACAAAGACATTCTACACACTGATACAGCTCTCTGGGTTTTGCATCGAGCGCGTAAAGAAATTTGTCTCCGTCAAGAGCGTAAAGAGCCATAATGTTTGCAATTAATGGTTAGAGGTATATTATATTGACAGAAAGGGAACCATGACCGCAAGCCCCGCGTTTACAAATCTTCAGCACCAACAAAAAATCGAAGAGCTCGTGGCTATCGCCAAAGAGCAGGGATTTCTCACTTACGAAGAAATTAACGAAATTCTTCCAATGACTTTTGACTCTCCCGAGCAAATCGACCAAGTGTTGATTTACTTAGGGGGCATGGATATTCAGGTTCTCAATCAATCGGAAGTAGAAAGGCAGAAAGAAAGAAAAAAAGAAGCGAAAGAACTCGAAGGGCTTCCCAAGAGATCTGAGGGCTCCTCAGATGATCCTGTCCGAATGTATCTTAAAGAAATGGGATCCGTGCCTCTCCTCACGAGAGAAGAAGAAGTGGAAATCTCCAAGAGAATCGAAAAAGCGCAAATTCAGATTGAAAAAATTATTATGCGTTTTCGTTATTCCATTCGAGAGGCTATTTCCATTGCCCTCAATTTAATGGGGGGAAAAGATCGATTTGATAAACTGATTGCAGAAAAAGAAGTTGCTGACAAAGGATTGTTTCTCAATCTTTTGCCTAAATTGTGCGACCTTATGAAGCATGAGGATCTTCTTTTAGAACAGCTTTTGATTCAGAGCAAATCCCTCGATTTAAAAAAAGAAGAGCGCGCCAAAATTTTTGAGGATCTTGAAAAATGCCGCATCCGCTCACAAGCGTATTTACGAAGGTTTTGCTGCCGTCACAACATCATCGAAGACTTTGGCGAGGTCATTTTAGCAGCGTACGATCGCTTTCTTCAACTGGAAAAAGAAATTCAAGAACTTACGCCACGCGCTGAAAAAAACAAATTTGCGGGAGCCAAGCTCGCTTCTGCCAAGCGAAAACTTTCTAAAAGGGAGCTGGCGGCAGGTCGCAACCTGGAAGAGTTTAAAAAAGATGTTCGCATGCTTCAGCGCTGGATGGACAAGAGCCAAGAAGCGAAGCGCGAGATGGTCGAATCAAACCTACGCCTTGTAATTTCCATCGCTAAAAAATATACAAATCGCGGCCTTTCCTTTCTCGATCTCATCCAAGAAGGCAATATGGGGTTGATGAAAGCGGTTGAAAAATTCGAGTATCGAAGAGGATATAAATTTTCAACCTACGCCACGTGGTGGATTCGGCAGGCTGTCACGCGAGCGATTGCAGACCAAGCGCGAACGATCCGAATTCCTGTCCACATGATCGAGACCATCAACAAGGTGCTTCGGGGCGCTAAAAAGTTAATGATGGAAACGGGGCGCGAGCCTACGCCAGAGGAATTGGCTAACGAGCTGGGGCTCACGCCTGAGCGCGTGCGGGAAATTTACAAAATTGCTCAGCATCCAATTTCTCTTCAAGCGGAAGTCGGCGATGGAGGGGAGTCTCAGTTTGGAGATTTTCTCGAAGATACGACGATCGAATCGCCAGCTGAGGCGACAGGGTACGCGATCCTCAAGGACAAAATGGGAGAAGTGCTTTCTACCTTAACAGATCGAGAGAGAACCGTTCTCGTCGAGCGATTCGGTCTTTTAGATGGAAAACCAAAAACTCTCGAAGAGGTAGGGGTTCGCTTTAAAGTCACTCGAGAGCGAGTGCGTCAAATTGAAGCCAAAGCTCTTCGTAAAATGCGCCACCCAACAAGGGCAAAGCAGCTTCAAGCCTTTTTAGATCTTTTAGAAGAAGAACGTTAACTCGACTTTGCAACTTTTTTGGATTGGATGCCTCGGGAGATTTGTTCTCGGGGGGGGGGTATTTAAATCGAAGCAGCTGCTTCCCAATTTCAACTTATTCAATGTTAGTGGATTAATTTTTTTTAAACAGATCATCTAAGGTTGCCTCGCTAGAGATGATCTCTTCGGAATACATAGTGGGTTTTAGGCTCATCGTCGTGATCATAGAGAAAAAAAACTGCTTTTTCGTCTTCGTTTGCTTCTTAAACACTTCCATTTTTTTTAAAATTTCTTGTGCATAGGATTTGTCGATAGCGAATGGTTTGTCCGAATATTTAATTTCGCAAAG
>CAIPFQ010000035.1 GCA_903864395.1 uncultured Chlamydiae bacterium
TTACTGATTAAGACCCACACGACGCCGCCCTGGTTTCAAAATTGTATTGAAACCGCAGCGCCCACGGGCGGGTCTCACAGACAAACACAGTAACCGAGCCCAGGCCTTTCGTTTGAAGTGATTTCTGCCGAGATTGAAGCGATTGCTGAGGACAGAGGCGATGAGTAGGTACGCCCTGCTTTTCGCTTGGCTCATTGCTCTTGTGGCTTGTAGCTTTAGTCTTTATTATGGCGAAATTTTGAAAATCGAACCTTGTCGTTTTTGTTGGTATCAGAGGATGGCTCTTTTTCCTCTCGCCATGATTTTGGGCATTGGACTTTATCGCGAAGATCGTTCTGCTTTTTTTTATTCTTTCCCTCTGGCCGTCATGGGGGCTCTTGTCGCTTTATATCAGTCGATCGGGTTGCGCTATCCCTTTTTAGCTCTTTGTGTCGATGAGTGCGCAAGGCCTGTTTTTATTTTATTTGGCTGGCTCACTTTTCCCGATCTGAGCTTTCTTGGTTTTGTCGCGCTCAGTGTTCTGCTTTTGTACAGCAGAAAGCGTTGAGAGCGAAAAAGCGCTCTTTCCAATGATAAAATCGAAGCAATTCTTTATGGGGTCTTCCTAAAAGCCGATGAGCGAGATAAAGCGCCTCGACAGAAGCGAGCCCTGTAAGGGGATCTGGACACTCTGTTTGTCTACGAGGATACGCCGTTTGGTAGCCAGCGGGAAGGCTTCTTGTCTCTAGCGTTGGTGGCAAAGAGGCCTCCATGATTTTTGCCAAACGCCAGGTTCCATCGATCAGCAATAAATTTTTCCCTGCGTCTTTCTCGCTCAAAGGGGGCTCGCCTACCTTAAGAATAAGAAATCCTTCTATGTTAGGAAGAGTGTCCGTTGGATATGTATAGAATTGAAGTCCTGGATCAGCTTCTAGCCCCCTAAGGGAGCATTTTTTTAAATTTTCTCGTCTATGGCGCAAAATGAGGGTCGTCATGTGCCGTCCGTAGGGTGAAGAAGGTGAGGGGGGATCTCAAAAAGAAAGCGCGAGGGCGCCGATGGTTGTGTCTTTCCCATGCGCATGCGCGATTGCGCCATGCTGAGCGTTAAAAATTGCCTGGCGCGCGTTAGTCCCACATAGAAGAGGCGCCTCTCTTCTTCAATCCCCGTGCCAGCGAGGCTTTTTTCATGGGGCAAAATGTGATCTTCGAGGCCAACGATGAAAACCGCGGGAAATTCAAGCCCTTTAGCGCTATGGAGCGTCATGAGCTGCACTCGATCTTCATGAGCCTTTTTTGTTTTGTGGGAAAATGTTTGTTTGCCGAGCGCTGTATCTGCGATAAAATCTTGCAAAAGACCCTCTGGATTGTCTGCTTCATATTGCGCAAGCGCATTGACGCATTCTTGTACGTTATCCCATTTAAAGGCGCGCATCGTATCGCTTTTTACATCTTCTAAAATCGCTCTCTTGTATTGAATCGCCTCTAAAAGCCAGAGAAGAGCCGCATCGAGCGGTTTTTGTGCAAAACGGGCTCTCGCCGAGGCAAGAGTGTCGAGAAACGAGCGCACGCCAGCGACGCCGCGCGGATGAGAGCTCCAAGATTTTTTTCCCGAAGCGATCTCTTCCAATACTTTCCATAGCGGCGTTTGCGTTGTACGCCCCGTTTGCGTCAGAGCATCGAGAAAGTCATCGGAGATCCCACGCCGCGGCACATTGAGAATCCGCAGCCACGCCTCTTCGTCGGAAGGATTCGCAATCGCGCGAAGGTAGGCAAAAATATCTTTGATCTCGCTGCGCTCAGCAAATTCAAGTCCGCCAAACACCTCGTAAGGAATGCCTTTGACCCACACCCCCTCTTTTTGCCAAGGAGCTTCCATGAGAGCCATTTCTAAAGCGCGTGAAAGGGCGTTGGATCGATAGAGAATGGCGATCTGTTTCCACGAAAGATGGTGCTCTTCGCGTTGGCGACATAATTTTTTGATCACAGAGCGCGCCTCTTCGATCTCTGTCGGGGCATGAAACACTTCGATAGGGGCCCCTGCGGCTGTTTGAGTCCACAATTTTTTATTATGTCTCGTTTTATTATGAGCGATGAGCCCGTTCGCAGCGTCTAAAATAGATGGCGTTGAGCGGTAATTTTGTTCGAGCTTGATGATCTGGTCCGCTTTGAAATGAAGGATATGGCTGACCTCGGCGCCTCGCCAACCGTAAATGGACTGATCATCGTCTCCCACAACACATAGATTATTATATTTTCCAACGAGCAGCTCCGCTAAGCGAAACTGAGAGGGGTTTGTGTCTTGGTACTCATCGATCATAAGATAGCGGCATTTTTCTTGGTAGCGCTCTAATACGTTGGGATGTTCTTCAAAAAGACGGATCGTGAGGTGGATGAGGTGATCGAAACTGACGGCGTTATGGGCGCGAAGCGTCGATTGTAAGCGAAGAAAAAGATCTTGTGAAAACTGATCGTGCCAGGGATGAGCGTCCCCTGGCTTGCTATGATGAAAAGCCTCAGTGAGGGTGGATCGCGTCTTTGCAAGGGAGGGGAGAGGCCCTCTGTGACCGAGCATATCGCGGACAATATGTCCGATGAGCCGCTCCATATCCCCTTCATCGTAGAGGCTGAAGTGCCGTGTGAATCCGAGGGATGCAATGTCTTCTCGCAAAACGCGCATACAAAAACTATGAAAGGTCGAAAGAATCACTTTTTTCGTTTGAAAAGGGCCGATCAAAGCTTCCACCCTCTCTCGCATTTCATGGGCGGCTTTATTGGTAAACGTCAAGCCGACAATGACCTCGGGAGATACGTTTTTTTCGAGGATGAGAGAGGCGATCCTTTGCACGATGACTCGCGTTTTTCCGCTGCCTGCCCCAGCGAGGACAAGAAGCCTCCCCTCTGTTGTTTGCACCGCCGTTTCTTGCGCCTTATTTAACTGGATAAAGGCCATGAGATGAGTCGATATAAATCTTCTTGAATTTTTGAAAGACTGGCCGTCTTAGCCCACCCACGAGGCACGACGTTGAGCGCGTACCCTGGGGGAATTTTTGTTTTATCAAGGCGAAACGCTTCTCGAACCAATCTTTTAAACCGATTTCTTTGGGGGGCGCTTCCAAACCGAGTGGACGCAGAAATGCCGAGCTTTGTAGGCTCGTTTGGGTCTTGAAGCCGAGCGCGATCAACACACAAAAGCGTGCCGACCAAGCGAGTTCCTTCTCTAGAAACTCGCTTGAATTCATGCCTCTTTAGGAGGCGATCGCTCTTTGGAAAGGGATGGCGGTTTCGAACAGCTGTCAAATTTATTATTTGGCTAAGGCGGCTCGACCGGCTCGACGACGGCGGTTGATAATTTTGCGTCCCGATGTTGTTTTCATACGGGCTCGAAAACCGAATTTGCGCTTGCGACGAAGCTTTGTGGGTTGGTATGTACGTTTCATGAAAAAAAAACCTCAAATCTTAAAAGATATGGCTCCAGCATACGAAACCCTCGAAAAAAACTCAAGGGCTCTTTTTTTTTATCCTTCCGCGAGAATTGCTTGAGTACAAATTCTAGGTTCGGGTAAGATGGTAATCTTTAGACGGAGAGAGAAAGATGAAAGTCGGTGCTTCTATTAAGGCAGATCCTGCGAAGGGCGATCAAATCGTCCGCCGTAAAGGGCGTCTGTATGTGATCAATAAAAAAGACCCAAATCGTAAGCAGCGCCAAAAAGGGCCTGCTAGAAGGAAATAACCATGGCAAAAAAATCTTCTATTGCAAAGCAAAAGAAGCGAGAGAGACTCGTAAAGAATAAATGGGACAAGCGCCAGGCGCTGAAAGCTGTCATTCTCGATATGACAAAACCGATTGAAGAGCGCCTGGTCGCTGTAGATACGCTCAATAAGATGCCAAAAAACTCTTCCCCAGTTCGTCTGCGCAATCGATGCCAGTGTACAGGTCGTGCAAGAGGATTTTTGAGAAAATTCAAACTTTCTCGTATTTGCTTTCGCGAAATGGCAAATCAAGGCGCGATCCCAGGGATCGTCAAGGCGAGCTGGTAAGTTCTCCGAGCCTTTTCCACTCGGGCAAATCTTCATGCCAGACGAGGGTGGCTTCAGAAATTTCTCCTTGATGCCAGGTCGCGTTTAAAGCGACCAGGCTCATGGGTCCTACCCTTTCATTTGCCGAATTTACATAGTACCAAAATTTATCTAAAGGGCCTTGAATGCCTCGTGGTTCTGCTGTCTTTTTGACAACCCCTTTTTTCTTTGGAGCGAAGAAAATGGCAAAGGCCCCAAGGATTCCAAAAAAGAAGCCTAAAGAAAACCATACATAGGGATTTCTTCCGCGGCGCGTCGCGAAGTAGGCCCCAAGGCCCCCTGTGAGAATGGCTGCAAGAAAAGTAATCATATTCATATACAAAGCCACTATAGCGAAAACAGGAAATCTGGTATACTACTCTTAGCTACGAGGAGATACCATGTACGACCCGTTAAAAAATATGGACGCCAGAGAAGTTGAGCTGCCTGAGACTGCATTCATTCGAGATATAGAGACGCGCGTATTCCAAGGAATTATCGTTCAGACTCTTACGAAAATAGAGGGGATAGGACTTTTGGAGGGAAATCTCTTTGACAGCCTTCTTGGAAGGGAAGTAGAGAGTACAAAAGGGGTGCATGTCGCTCAAAATGGAAAAAACCATTCTGTGGATATTCGCGTGGAGATTCACATTGCCTATGGGGTCTCTATCCCTGAAAAATCGGAAGAGATTCAAATGCTTCTCGCTCAAGAGGTGAGTCGCTGGACAGGGCTTCATGTCGCTTCGGTTCATGTGATTTTTAAAGATCTTTTGCATGAGATGAAAGGAAAAAAAGACCCTTCCGAGCCACCAGCCCCCTCTAGCAAAAGGGATTTTGAAGAGGCTTTTTAAATATTCTTTTCCCTCTGCTTTTTCGGTGCGCTCCGATAGCTGTTCGATGCGCTTCATCTCGAATGCGCTGTAACAGAAAAAGGAGAGGGGACCTAGAAGGGATCATAATAGGTTCTTTTTGATGCGGGATAAAAATTTTTTCCTGCGTCAGTCCCTTATCGTGGCGCGCACCTTCTTTCGTGAGGGCGATGACATCTATTGAGGCGATCCCTAGCTGTTCAAAAACCTCCATTGCCAGGCGAAGATGTCCCTTGCCCCCATCGACAATCAGAAGATCGCAAAAATCGGCTGTTTCTTTTTGCTTTGCAAAGTGCCTCTCTAGAACCTCTTTCATAGCTCCATAGTCATCGCCTTGGGCAGCACCCTTTATTTTAAATAGCCGTTTTTTTGAAGGGGCTTTTTCTCCGTCGATGAAGCAGGCGAGGCTCGCCATGGGATCGCTCCCAGCGAGATGAGAGATATCAAAACATTCGATTCTTTTTGGAAATCGAGTGAGCTTGAGCGCGTCTTGCAGCGCGAGAAGAGTTTTTTCTCTGAGGGATTTTGATTCTTGTTCGCGCAGGGAAAGGCTTTTGGCATTTTGGGCGGCCATTGCGACAAGGGCGCTTTTTTTGCCCTGCTCTGGCCCTATAAGAAGAACTTTTTTACAAACTCTTTCTGAGAGAACCTCTTCCAATAAAGCCATGTCTGGCAGAGCGCGGGGAAGGAGAATTTCTTCGGGGCAGTTGTCTTTTGTGTAGTGCTGGACGAGAAAGGATTCAAAAATTTCTGTTTCACTCGAGGCGATTTCATGGAAGCTAAAATGTTCCGAGCCTGTCATTTTCCCTTCGCGAAACAGGAGCCGAACGATGAGGGTTCCGTCTTCTTGGCTGTGTAGGCCGAGAACATCGCAATCTTTGCCTGGAATATTTTCGACGTGTTGCTTTTCAAGCGAAGCTTCTAACTGCTTACTTTCTCGAAAGTAGCGCTCAGCGTCTTCAAAGCGCAGCTCCTGCGCCGCTGTAGCCATTTTGTCTTTAAGATCGCGAAGAACTTCTTTATTTTGCCCTCGCAGAAAACGGGAGATGCCGTCTACGAGGTCTCGGTATGTCTCTTGAGACACTTTTTTTACACAGGGAGCCAAGCAGCGCTTGATGTCGTAGAGAAGACAGGGGCGCTCCCGGTTGTTGAGTTCCGCATCGGAGCATTGCCTTAAAGGATAGAGCGAGAGAGCTCTATCGACCATTTGTCGAGCTGACCCAGCATTGGTGTAGGGGCCAAAAAGAGCCCCGAGCTCTTTGGGAGGTTTTCCTTTGCAGCGAACGAGCTTGAGCCTTGGCCATTCATGGCGAGTAAGGGCGAGGCTGATATAGGTTTTGTCGTCTTTTAGGAGAATGTTGTATTTGGGGCGATGTTTTTTAATGAGAGTATTTTCAAGTAAAAGGGCGTCTTTTTCTGTCAAAGTGACAATTGTGTCAATGGTCTCTATTTGCGAGGTAAGATAAGGCACCATTTTTCTTTCATCGGGAGGGTGCGTATAATATTGTTTTAGCCTAGCGCGGAGATTTTTCGCTTTTCCCACATAAAGCACGCGCCCTTCGGCATTTTTCATGAGATAGACCCCAGGCAAGATAGGGTAAAAGAGAAGGGTTGAGGGATCGAAGGTCATTGTATGGAGTGTTGCCACTCCACGAGTTTTTGTAAAGCGGCGAGAGGGGAGATTTGATTGATATCGAGGGTGCGAATCTCTGTGAGGATGGGATTTTCTGCTGTCTGAAATAAGGAAAGTTGAAGATCTTTGATCGGTGTTGATTTTTTTTCCGTCAGCTCTTTGAGCATGGCCTCCGCTTTGCAAATGGCTTTTTTGGGGAGCCCTGCGAGCTTTGCGACATGGATTCCATAGCTTTTATCTGTGCCTCCTTTGATAATTTTTCGCAAAA
>CAIPFQ010000036.1 GCA_903864395.1 uncultured Chlamydiae bacterium
ATCTCGCCTATGTGGACAAAACTCTTCTCATTCAGGAAATTGTAGAAAAGGGAACAGAGGTCGCTCTCATTCCACGCCCCCGTCGCTTCGGAAAAACATTAAACCTTTCCATGCTGCGCTATTTTTTTGAGAAAAGTGGGGAAGATACAAGCTATCTGTTCAAAGATCTAAATATTTGGAAACATGAGAAGTACAGGGCTATGCAAGGACAGTTCCCTGTTGTTTTCATCTCTCTCAAAGATATAAAACATTCTTCTTTGGAAAAGACCCTTGGAGCGTTCCGCAAGCTGATTGCGAAGGAATACGAGCACCATAGCTATCTTACAGAGCTTTTAACAGACCGGGAAAAAATATTATTCCATAGAGTTCTTTCTGAAGAAAAAGACCCACTTATCCTTGAAGAGAGTCTTTTTATTCTTTCAGAATGGTTGCATCGCTACTATAAGAAGCGAGTCATCCTTCTAGTTGATGAATATGATGCCCCAGCTCATGCTGCCTATCTTTGGAAATACTACGACCAGATCATTGAAATTATCCGAAATTGGATGTCCAAGAGCTTTAAAGACAACATCCATCTTGAACGAGGTGTGCTGACTGGAGTTTTGCGGATTGCAAAAGAAAGTATTTTTTCAGGAGCTAATAATATCAGTACTTTTTCAATCCTTAATGAACCGTTTAGGGATCAATTCGGCCTCCTTGAGGCAGAGGTAAAAATCCTTCTCGATCAATATGATCTGGGCTCCAAAATCGTTGAAATAGGCCAGTGGTACGATGGCTACCAGATTGGCTCTTGCAGTGGGATTTATAACCCTTGGTCTGTTTTAAAGTGCATTGCTGAAGCTGGGGTGTTGTTTCCCTACTGGGTGAATACGAGCGACAACGCTCTTATGAAACATCTGATAGCCCAGGGGACGGACGATTTAAAAGTCGATATTGAAGAGCTTCTTAAAGGGGGGGTTGTTGAAAAAACAATCGAAGAGGGAATCGTATTTCCTGACTTAGAGAAAAGCCCTAACGCCATCTGGTCCGTTCTCCTCTATAGTGGCTATGTAACGATCGATAGAACCCCTTCTCAAGGATCTCGCTGTCATCTGCGAATCCCCAATATCGAGGTAGGCGATCTCTACAAGGCGATGATTTTGGATTGGTTCAAAACGAGCCTTCATGAATATAAATACAATATGCTTCTTAAGAGCTTAACGCAGGGTGATGTTGACACATTTTCTCAACTTTTTAAAGAATTTATGATGTCGTCTGTCAGCGTTTTTGATGTCCCTGCAGAAGATTCTGAAAAGATCTATCATGCCTTTGTTTTAGGGATGTTGGTTGGGCTTAAAGACCAATATGAAGTGAAGTCGAATCGAGAGAGCGGCCTTGGGAGATACGATGTCATGCTGATTCCTAAAAACCCCCATGAGTTAGGGGTGATTATGGAATTTAAAAAGATAGGTAGATTCGAAGACATCGATCTTGAAACTGCTGTGTTGTCCGCTCTTCAACAAATTGAAGAGAGACGATATGCTCAAGAACTTTTTGATCGTGGCATACATCGTATTTTATATCTTGGTTTCGCCTTCAAGGGGAAGCAGGTTTTAATCCGTTCAGCGATTCCCAAAGGTCTCTGAGCCTAACGTCGGTGCTATTTCACGAGAAGCTCTTGCTGCAAGCGCAAAATAAAAGAAACAGGCATAGGAATCCAACAGCACAGCTACGGCTTCGCCCTAAGAAGCCGCAAGCTATTGAGCCCAACGAGAACGGTGCCTCCTTCATGAAGGATCACGGCAACCCAAAGGGGGACGAGTCCTAAAAGAGCCGGCAAGGTGGCAAAGCCAATCACGCAAAGCGCAAGAGTAAGATTTTGTTTGACAATGCGCAGAGTTTGCCGTGCTTTGGAAAAAAGCCAGCTGAGGAGATGCAAATCGTCATTGAGAAGAACCACATCCGAAGCGTCAACGGCCGCCCAGCTTCCGACCTTGCCCATCGAAATGCCAACAGTGGCCCTCGCGAGCGCAGGCGCATCGTTAATGCCGTCGCCTACCATGGCAAGACCCCCTTCTTCAGACAGTTCTGTGACTTTGGCGAGCTTGTCTTCCGGTCTTAAATTCGCCTCGACAGTGTCAATGCCAAGAACAGAAGCGATCGCGTTTGCACTCGCAGAATTATCTCCTGTTAACATAATCGTTTTTAACCGATCGACTGTTTTTATTTTTTGAATCAGCTCTGCGATCCCTGGGCGAATTTGATCGGAAAATCGAAAGAGAAAAAGATCTTCGCTCACCGTCAGCAGCGCAAAAATTTCTCCGTGAAATTGCTGGAGACGCTCCTCTAGCTTCTTTTTTCTGCTTTCCGAAAGTTTTTGCGCCCCTGTTTCTGGCAAACCAATGAAAAGAGGTTTTCCTTCAAAACTCCCTACAAGACCAAAGCCCGGAATCGACTGAAAATCAGCGATATTTGCAGGCGAGGCGTGCTTCGATTCCGCAAGATGGCAAATCGCTGTCGCAATCGGATGGGTAACATGCCTCTCTAAGCCGTAAGCAATTTTTAATGCGACGTCTAAAGGCACTGAAGAATCTCCGATCGCCTCAAACCCTAAACACACCAACTTGCCTAGGGTCAACGTGCCTGTTTTGTCAAAAGCAAGGATCGAACAGCTCGAGAGAGCATCGAGCGTTGTTCCTCCCTTCAAAAGAATGCCGCGCCGAGCGCACGCGCTCATCGCACTCAAATACGCAGTCGGTGTTGCGATAATCAAAGCGCAAGGAGACGCTGCGATGAGAAAAGCCAGAGCGCGATAGAGAGAACCCTCTTTGCCCAGGTAACTCATAGAAAAAAGAAGGGGAAGGACTAGAGCGAAAAGAAAGGTCAAAAGGATGATCGCGCTGGCGTAATGCTTCCCGAAGCGATCCAGCCATCTTTGCAATTTAGGCTTGGACTCTCCGGCGGCTAAAATAAGGCGAATAATGCGAGACAGAGTCGATTCTGTGCTAATGCGATCCACTTCAAGGGTCAATCCCGATTCGAGATTGCGCGCGCCTGCTGCCACCATATCTCCTGGCCCTTTCGACACAGGAAGGCTCTCGCCCGTGAGATGAACCAAGTTGACCGAAGAGCTTCCCTCGATAACCTTTCCGTCGAGAGGAACGATTTCTCCGTTTTTTACAAAAATCTTTTCCCCTACCACAATCTCTCTGAGTGCTTTTTCATAGAGGTTTCCATCGGGGCCTACAAGATAGGCGAATTTTGGAGAAAGCTTATTGAGATTGTGTAGAGCGCTTTTTGTTTTTTTCTCCACAGAATGCTCCATTCCATGCGAAAGTTCAAAGAGGACGAGAAGCAATCCACCCTCCATACCGCTATCAATGAGAATTGCGAGAAAGGCTGCGAGAGTCATTAAAATATCGATATTGATCTCAAGATTGCGCAGGTCCGCAAGAGCAGAGAGAAGAGCCGGCGTTCCTACCAGAAAATAAACCAAGGAAAGAAAAAAAAAAGAAAGAGGCGGGTTATAAAACGAAAACCCAAAGGAGAGTGCCAGAAAAATGGCGGCCGAAAAAGCGCTTTTAATTCCTAGATTGCGTCCAAAGGAGCGGGATTTAGGAGTTAGAAAAGGGCTAACGCTCTCTTCCATCCCTGAAGAAAAAAATTCATCGAAAAGATAGGGTGTTTTCATGAAATCTTAATAAAAATCTGGGCTGCAAAAAAAGCCGCGCCTGCGGCTAGGGTGGCACTTGCGAGATTCCAAAGGATAGCGCTCATTGGATCGTTTCTTTCGAACTTTGCCACAAAGGCTGAGGCGATGATAATCACAGCGCCTGCGGATGCGATAGAGCCCCACCAGGGTAATACGAAAAACCCGCACGCCATGACCAAAGCAGAGGCGAGAGTGCCGCAAAAAGCCCCTAAAGCTTGTTTGAGAGGGTGTTCATAGGACTCCATTTTCAGTCCTAACTCTTCTTCGAGCATGACCTGTAGAAGACGATTATCATCCGCCATCAGCACGTCGATGACCTCATCTAAAAGATGTCCAGAAAATCCTTTTGCGGCATAGAGCGTTTTCAGCTCTTCTCGTTCCTGAGGACGATGATGTTCAATTTCCCACCTCTCCTCTTCAATCAGCCGATGCAGTCTCTCTAAGCGGGAGTAACCGAGGATTGCGCTCCTGCCAACTTTCCAAAAAATCCATCCCGTAATAAAGCTCAAAGAAATCCAATGGATAGAAGATAAAGAAAAATGAAGTTCGCTAAAAAGCGTCCAAAGCACAAGGAGAATCAGAGCCGTTTCTTTAGCGCTGTCGGCGGCGGCACTGTAATGCCCTGGAAGTTCTGCTCCATGAATCTCTTCTGCTGCGATCAGTCCCTTAAGACGCGCTTCAATCACATGATCTGGCGCTTGTTTTCCTTTGAAGTGTAGCGGTGTGTCCATTCTTTTTTATTTCTCTCCTAAATTTTCGAGCGCGGCTTGTAAAAGAGAGCCAAGGAATATTTGATCTTTTACAGCCATCGTCTCTCGCGCCGAATGCATCGCCCAGATTGCAATCCCTAAGTCCACTGTCGCTATCCCTAACTGTGCGGCCATCATCGGACCTACTGTGCTGCCAGAGGGGATGTCAGATCTGGCGGCATACTTTTGCAGAGGAATCTGATGCGCTTTGGCCAAGAGAGCGATTTTCGCTGCCGCAGCCCCACTTGTCATGTACTTTTGGTTCGCATTGAACTTAAGAACGAGCCCTTGGCCTAAGAGCGGTGTATTTTCAGAATCGCTTTTCTCTGCGAAATTTGGATGGAATCCATGCGCAACATCAATAGATAGACAAAGAGAGCGGCTTTTTATTTGGAAAAATTCTTCCCGAGATATTTGAAGAGAAAAAAAGACTCTTTCTAAAATTTCGTCCGCGAATCGAGAGTCTGCCCCAAGAGCGCTCATAGAGCCAATTTCTTCGTGATCCCAAAAAAAGGAGGCCTGTAAAGTCTCTTTTTGTGAGGCGCTATGCAGAAGGGCGAAAAGAGAGGCGTAGGCAGAGGTTAAGTTGTCGAGCCTGTACGCCGCGAGCATTTCCGAATTTTTTCCTAGGAGCGACGCCTTTTGCGCAGGAGTCACAAAGAGATCAAAATTCAGGGGTGTTTGCCCTTCGCAGTAGCTTTCTAAACAAGAGAGAAAAGAGCCCTCTTTTGCTTCGAGAGAAAAAACAGGATTTAAATGCTCTTGTTTATTAAATAAAGCCCCTTTTTCATTGATTTGTCGATCGAGATGGATGGCTAATTGCGGAATAATAACGCTCTCTTTGAGCGTTACGATTTGCGAAATAATTTTTCCATGGCTGTCAGAAAAAAGAAGACGCCCAGAAATTTGTAAATCGCGATCCATCCAAGAAGAAATAAGAGGCGCTCCGTAACTTTCTGTTCTAAGACGCAAGGTGCCGCGCGTTAATAATTCTGGATGTGGCTTAATTTTTAAACAGGGACTATCGACGTGAGAGGCGAGAAGAGTGGCTTGTCGCACTTTTTTCTTAGGGGTTCTGAATGCAGAGAGAAGAGAATCTTCTCGAATCACAAAATAGCCTCTTTCCGGC
>CAIPFQ010000037.1 GCA_903864395.1 uncultured Chlamydiae bacterium
ACATCCTTTAATCGCTGCAATTCCTAAACCGCCCCATAAAAAACGGGAAAAAATTCTGGTTCTTTTTCCTGGAAGCCGAAAAACGGAGATTGAAAGAAATTTTCCCCTTCAAGTCGCAGCGGCTCGGCAGATCGCCTCTCTTGATGCGCAAGTAAAAATTGCCGTCTCCATCTCTCAGCCAGCCTATGAGGAAACCCTGCGCAACGAAGCGTTAGATCTCTCCCTAGAATTTTTTCCCTGTGCATTGAATTATGCATGGATGCAAAAAGCGCAGATGGCGATTGCGACCTCTGGCACCGTAACGCTCGAGCTGGCCCTTCACGAGACTCCAACGCTTGTCACTTTCGCCATCCGCCCCCTCGATGTTTTTATCGCTCAAAAAATATTTCGCATTAACCTTCCTCACTACTGCATAGTCAATATCATTGTATCCAAAGATGTTTTTCCGGAATTTTTTGGCCCTAACCTGACAAAAAAAAGCCTTATTGCCCAAAGCTATCTTTTATGGAATAGTGAAGCTTTACGATCAAAAATAGCTTTAGACTGCGAAGAGTTGCGGAAAAGTTTTGGAATAAAAGAGGCAAGCCGAGAGGCGGCCTCTGAAATCATTTCGATTTTTGGCTCTTTATAAGGCTTCGATTTCTTCTTTGGTTAGCCGTGTTGCAAGCAAGGGAACATGATGGAAAGGATGTGCATGATAGACAAGATGGAAGAAGAGAATGTGGCACACCTCGTTTTGCGGTGCAAATTATTTATCATGCCTATCAGGCATATCTCGTTGATCATGCCCCTTTAAAAGACCTATGTTCTCATAAAACACACTGAATTACAAGGACTTTTTTTGATTTTTTAGGTTCCAAGGGACTCCTTCCTTTAGTGAATTTTAAAGGCAAAACCCTTCCATCGCCCTTCGTTGACAAGTAAACATTGTGACGGTGCCCTCTGGAGGCTTTCTTACTATTTTTCAGGTTAAAGTCAGATGAAATAGACTATAACTAGAGCTTCTGCTATCATCAATCCTCATGCAAGAGTCATTTAAAGTTTGGGTAGATCGCCTTAAAGAGGGGCAAGTGCAAAAGATCGAAGGATCTTTTGATTCTTCGTTTCTTGATATCAACGAGACGGATCTAAAATTTCCTAAAGAGGTCGTAGTGCAAGGAGAGGCGTATTTAGCCGATCAGCACCTCGTGCTTCGCTTTAGCGCTTCTACACAAGCTGCGCTCCCCTGCGCTGTTTGCAACAAAATTTTGAATGTTGCGTTTTGCATAAAAAATGTTTACCACACTGAAGCGCTAGAAGATCTTCGGGGGGCTCTTTTTGACTCTAGCGAGCCCCTTCGAGAGGCTCTTTTGATTGAAGCGCCCCGCTATGTCGAGTGCAACGAGGGGTGTTGTCCCGAAAGAGTCTTGCTCGCTTCTTATCTTTCCCCTGCAAAGGGGGTCTCTTCACAAAAAAAAGAGGCTCCTCTTGGGGAACAACCTTGTTCAGCCAAGGGAGAGGAAGGAGACGTTCACTTCCCCTTTGCTAATTTATAGAAAATTTTGAGGAAAAAAAATTATGGCAGTCCCACGTAACCGAGTCTCGAATGCGAAGAAAAATTCGCGTAGAGCCCATCATGCAAAAACACCAACAAACCTTTCCGCTTGCTCCACTTGTGGCAAAGCGCGCCTCCCCCATAGAATGTGTCCCTCTTGCGGACATTATGGCGCGCGAGTGATTGAGTCGCGTGAAGCGTAGCCGTATTGGCGTCGATTTGATGGGGAGCGATAACGCCCCCCAGTCTCTTCTCGAGGCTCTTTTCGCCCTTTCACTGTCTCTGTCCAAGACTGTAGAGCTTATCGCGATAGGCTGTCCGGATCTAGCTTCGCTCGCCCTTGAGAAGGGTCTTTCTTTCGAGGTCGCGCCAGAGGTCATTGGCATGGACGAAAACCCTCTTTTTGCTTTGCGAAAGAAAAAGAACGCCTCGCTTTGCGTGGGGCTTCGTCTTTTGAAGGAGGGGTTTTTAGACGCTTTTGTCTCTGGGGGCAATACGGGAGCGCTTGTAAGTGCCTCAAAAATCCTCTTAGGAACCTTTCCAGGCATTCGGAGGCCTGCGCTACTCGCTTTGATTCCAACCAAAAAGCAACCTGTCGCGATCCTCGATGTCGGAGCGAATGTAGATGTAAAAGCTTCACAATTAGTGCAATTCGCACGCCTTGGCACAGCTTACCAAAGAGTCCGAGGGATTGCGCATCCGCGCCTGGGAATTCTCAACATTGGATCAGAAGCGTCGAAGGGCACAGCGGAAACGAGGCTCGCCTACAAGGCGTTAAAAGATTTTCCATTTTTTGCTGGAAATATCGAAGGCAAATCCGTTTTTGACGGGGATGTGGATGTTTTGATTACCGATGGATTTACAGGCAATGTTTTCTTAAAAACCGCAGAGGGGATCGCGAGCTTAATCCTCGATCGGCTTCAGTCCCATAGCACAGAGGAGTCCATGAAGGAGATGCGCCCCCATTTCGACGATCTGCAGCGTCACCTTCATTACACAAAGCATCCAGGAGCTCTTCTCTGTGGCGTGAAGAAAATTGTCGTAAAGTGCCATGGCTATTCTACTTTAGAGGCTTTTACCAATGCGGTCTTAGGCGCGGCGGATTTTTTGACAAATGATTTTTTAAATGAATTTTCAAGGATTTTAATGAGCGGGCAAGTGAAAGATTCTTTTTCTTGAATAAGAAAGACATAAAATCGTATCAAAACAAATGAGTTAATAATGAATAGAGTAGAAAATGAAAATAAAATATTTTATCTAGACTATATCCCTGTTTTAAGCTGGATTTCCGCTATCGCCCACTTTTGTCATATAAATTCTCAGGAAGAAAAAAAAATGAACCTAACCTCCAGTCTCGCGATTGGACACATTTGACTCAGGGTCTTTGGGCTCTTATCCCAATTATTGGAAATATTGTTCTTATTTGCCACCGTTGCTTCGGATGTTGGGTGGCTCCTGAACAAAAGATAGGGACGGACGACATCAATACGAAAACCTTAGAAAATAAACATACTGTCTCAAATAGAGATATTTCAAAAGATTATTCCATCGATGCATTACGGAAAAAAAGAAAAGGTCACGAGACCTTAAAAGAACTCTGTAGTCTGTATGTAAATAACCCAGATAACGCTATGCAATATATCAGGGCAAATAAACCAACTGATGCCCTTTGTTTATACAAAGAATTGACAGAAGAAATAAGAAAAGATATAAATGTAGCAAAAGAATTAATAAAAAAAGATAACTATCATTACGAACACATTCATCGCGAACTAAAACAAAATACAGATCTAGCAAAAGAACAAATCTGTCATGACCTCGAGATGTATAAAATGATTAATTGTAAATCTGATTTCGGCATCATAGATTTTGCTTACGAAAAATATAAAGATTCTTTTCTAGATAAATTTTATTATTACACAGAAGAATATATAAAAAGCAATAATGAAAATTCAAACAAAAAAGGTATGTCAGAATATTTAATAGAAAAAAAATTAGAAAACATTCAAGTATCTTTTGTAGAAATTTTAATTAAATCAAAAGCTTTTAATAGCATATCGCAAATTGATCTACCAAAGGACTTCGAAAATTTGGTCTTTAAAGTACCCCAAGATGATAAATCGGAAGAAAACCAAAAAAAATTGCATTGCCCGAGACCTATCACGCTAATTTCACTGCTTATTAAAAATAAAAAGTTAGAGATAGAAAAATTGCCAGAACCCTACAAAAACGCCCTCCTAGGAAAAATACTCACTGACAGTAACTCCCTCAGTAATGAAGAAAAAACCACTGTAGAAAATTGGAAAATACCAGAAAATGAAAACTTAAAAAATCTATGTGGTTATCGTTTCGAAAAAAAATCGTGGCGCACATCTTCCTGGCATTGGTATTCTGTAAAGCTCCTATAACCTCGACTTTGCAGCTTTTGTGGGCTGCCTGCCTTGGCT
>CAIPFQ010000038.1 GCA_903864395.1 uncultured Chlamydiae bacterium
GATAGAGAGTCCATTAGTGCCTCCTTTTTTTGTTAGCACTAAAACAGTATGCACGATGGGACGCTCTCTATCAATTTTTTTATTCAATTTTGTGATCGACGAGCGTCAGCGAGTTGATCCTAAAATTGTACAAAGTCGAGGTCATATGACGTCTTGGAAAACGTTTCGAATTAAGTTCTTTTTCGAAGAGGCTCCAATGCGCTTTAATGCAAAGCCCCCCAGATAATAGATGTATTATTTTGTAAATAATATATTGAAATAGTTTCATTTTTTTCTCTCTCTCTTCTACTTGTGTATTCACATGATGAATTTTTGAAGATATGGGTTCCCAAAAATCATTCATCGGGTGATCGTAATGATAAGAATTAGAATGTAGTTTGAGAAATTCGATGGAATCTTTAGTGTTTAAGTTGACCTGAACCGACCCTGCGTCCGAACGCCATATCGTAGGGTAACTCCATCTTTTTTGAGGCAATTGATTCATTAAATTTGCAAGAACCTGTCGAGCTTCTTTGACGATTTTGCTGACATGGCGCCATTGAGAGATTCCCTCGTTGCCTATTTTTGCATAAGCTCCGTACCAGTATACTTCGATCTCGGTGATGCCTTGAATGGAGTTCATGAAAAGGTTACAAGCCTCTTTTTGAGAAGTAAAATCTTTGTCTTCTTCTTGATATATCTGTGGTTCTCCACAATAAGGAAAGTCGGAAGTTTCTGTCGGAAGAGCGTGGTGTGAAAATAGAGTTCTAACAGCTCCTTCATTGTCGATCTCATCCAAAGTGAGCTCTTTACTTATCGGGAGCTTCATAAAGGCTTGAGTCTCTTCGTCATAAAGACGTTCATATAATGCATTAAAGCTGGGCCAGCTCTCACATCGTTTTAAAGGCCCATTTTTAGGAAGCTTTAAAGAGTGAAGGGGGCTGAAGTTATCAGCACTGATGTTAGACATTGTTCTTTTGATCATTGGGAATTTCCTTTGTTTGAAGTTATAGCTAAAAACCGTTTAATTCGGAGTTGTGATAAAAAAATACAATAAAGTTAAATGTTTTTAATATTTAGCAATTAAATAGATTGTTGCAATATTGTCCTTTTGTTTGAAATGCATATGATAAGCCGCTTGTGAATAAAGTTCTAACAGCCCCTTCATTGTCGATCTCATTTAAAGTGGGCTCTCTACCTATAGGGAGATTCATAAAGGCTCGAATATCTTCATCATCAGAGTCAACGTCGTCTTGTAAAGGAAAACCTCCCGAGACTGGTGTTTCCTCTGTTTCGTTTAACGGATCTGAGGGAGCCTCTTGTTGTTGTTGTGTTGTGGTAACGGTGGGCACTGTTGTTGGATCTTGTTCTAAAGGAATTAAGGCTTTCAGAGGGGCCGTCTTTTCCACAAAATAAATGGGAGAGTTCAAAACACTTCCTCTCGAGAGTCGATTAAAAGAGACACTGACAGTGGAATGAACTGTAGCATTAATCCATGTTAAGCAATTGTGAAACCAAAAGAGCCCTCCAAGGTGGCTGAAAAGAGGAGGATGCTCATAAAGAACGTCCTTTAATAAATCCCTTATTTTTTCTTTTGAAATAATTTTTGTAGAGCTTTTTCCTCGAATATCCCTAAAGAGGCGACTCAGATCCAAGGGGTTAGTGGATGCGAAGAGTTCCTTTCCAGAGACTTCGGTTTTTTGAATTGATCTAACGAAATCATTCCCTGATCCTGAGTTCATAATTTTTTTCTTTGCCCAACCGCCACTAGGTTTGGAATTGATATGACACACAATCATACCCATCTGTTTTTGAACTGGACTTTTGACAAATCAGTGGGCTGTGCCCATCTGATTTGTTAAAAATTGAATGA
>CAIPFQ010000039.1 GCA_903864395.1 uncultured Chlamydiae bacterium
AGGGGCAAAAGATCTTTTGCCCCGTGTCTTGAACCTCTCTCTGAAAGAGAGGTTCTTACTCGAAAAGAGATAAGAGACTCTTGCAAGTGAATGCGGATGGACTGCGTAGAGAAAGAGTGAAGAACACAGCGACGCAAAAAACCGCTAGCCCATTCCATGTCCAACTCCCCTATCAGGGGCATTTGAATATGAACCAAGCGCCCTGCCAAAAAAGAGCTTTTTGGAAGAAGAAAAATTTCCATCCCTTCTTGACGAAAAAATAAAGCGCGAATCGCCAACATCGCTTCAGGCAGAAGAAATGAGGCATCGCCAGTTACACACTCATCCAAATGAAATCCCTGGTATTGTGTATCCACTAATCTGGGCACAAGGAGCTGAGAAAATGCGGCTCTACAAAAACTCTCCCACTCGCCTTCTTGAAGAAGCTTTCCAGTGCCGCGCAAAGACGCATGGCTAGAAAAGGGAGTTTTTTGTCCAAGACCATAGAGGACGGGAAGAATTTCTCGCAGATCAAATCGCTGCAACACAAGATCCCATTCTTGCGCTTTCGAGACCCCTAAAGAGAGTCTCTCCCACACCTTGGGAAGAAAAAAGGAAATTTCGTCTGCAAAAAAAAGAGTCTGCCCTCTTTTTAAAGGAAGTCCATTGACCAAAAAATCTTGGGCCGGGGTTTTAAGAGCCATCACCTCAATGCCATTCGAATTCGCCTGTACCTTCAAGCGATAAAAACCCTCTTTTGCTTCACCAAAAACAAAAACAGCGTTTTTTTCTAAATCTTGCTCCAAAGCAAACCCTTTTACAGGCCCTGTTATATGGAGTTTCAGTTCATACTTTTTTCCAAGACGAATCAATGTCGGAAACGCTTTGATTTCCAAACTTGTCCCAGGAATTAGACACGAATATCCTGGCGTATGAGAAAATGGCTTGATTCGCTCTGCAACCGTAATGCGCATCTATAGCACGCTCCCAATCAATCCAGCAGGGGTGTTTTCCAAGATTTTTACGGAAACAAGATCATTCGCCTGAAAGTTTTCTTTAGGAATCAAAACCGATAAGAAATTTCCTGTATGCCCAGAAATCATGCCCTCTTTTTCTTCACTCTCCAAAAGAACCTCCATTTGCCTGCCTATGTATTGGCCTCTCAGCGCAAAGGAAGTTTTTTCTGCCCATCGAAGAAGCTCTTCTTTGCGCCTTCGAATAATATCGGCAGGAACCTGATTCGGATAGAGAGCAGCCCTTGTTCTCTTGCGAGGAGAATAAGGAAACATGTGCACTTTCGCAAACTGCACAGAAGAAATTACGTCCAGAGTCTCTTGAAAATCAGCCTCAGTCTCCCCTGGAAACCCAACGATAATATCCGTTGTTATTGTAAAATCAGGGTTTTTTTTCCGCATTTTCTCTGCAGTCTCTAAAAAATTTTGACGCGTATACTTTCTATTCATCCGCTTTAACACCACATTCGAGCCCGATTGCAATACAATATGCATACTAGGAACTGTAACGCGCCCACCCAAGATCGCATCCGCTAAATCATCATCCACCTCATCGGGATCAATAGAAGACACTCGCAAGCGTTGAAGCCCTTTCACCTGATCGACAGCGCGGACTAAATCAGACAGCGTTCCGCCGCCATCGAAATCTCCCACGTTAATCCCCGTGATCACCACTTCTTTATACCCATTGGCAACCAAACCCTCTACTTCGCGCACCACATCCGCCATTGACCTCGAGCGCGAGCGCCCGCGTACATACGGAATCACACAATACGTACAAAAAGAATTGCAACCATCTTGAACCTTTACAAAAGCGCGCGTATGCGCATCGAATGCCTGAATGCTAAATTCAGGCAGATCCTCTCTCTCGGGAAAAAATCGAGACAAAAGATTTTCTTTATCTGCGTTTGGAACAATTTCAAGGCGTGCATCGATCGATCGAATCGCATCGGGCGCGCTCTCTGCCATACACCCTGTCACAGCAACGCGAGCGTTCGGATTTTCTCTTAGAAGAGAGCGGATTTGATGGCGAGACGAACGATCAGCGCTCTCTGTCACTGTACAGGTGTTCACAATCACCCAATCAGCCCTCTCATCGACGAGAGCCGGAACAAATCCTAGCTGACGCATTTGATCTGTGTACCCTTGCGACTCATAC
>CAIPFQ010000040.1 GCA_903864395.1 uncultured Chlamydiae bacterium
CAAACTCATCATGGGATTTCTTTCTCCTACAAAAGGGACTCTTCACGTTTTTGACACCCTTCCAAAGCTGGCGCGCCAAAAAATTGGCTACGTGCCCCAAGCCTCCCATACCGATCGAGCTTTTCCCATCACTGTTTTAGAGCTCGTACGGCTCGGCTCGGTTGGCAATTTTTGGGGCCATCCCAAAGGATCTAAAGAGACGGCAGAACATCTGCTTGAAGAGCTTGGATTAGCAGAGCATCGCCACAAAGCCTTTTCGTCCCTCTCTGGGGGCCTTGCGCAAAAAGCTCTTCTTGCAAGGGCTCTTTTATCCGATCCTGACATTCTTCTGCTCGACGAGCCTACTGCGAATATCGATGCCGCTGCGCGAATCTCCATTTGCGATCAGCTAGAGCGCCTCAAACAAAAAAAGACAATTCTTCTTGTCACACATGATTTACGAACCATTGTCGAAAGGGTCGATCGCATCCTTTGCGTACACACCACCGCGACCTCTTACTTGCCAAGCGAGATTTGCGAACATTTTGCTCTCGGTCTCTACCACGCACCCCTAATCCCTTTGAGGCTCTCCGATGGACTTCCTGTTTCTCTCTAACTCATTTCTTCAAACCGCTCTTTGCGCTGGGCTTCTCGCTTCTATCGCGAGCGGAACCATCGGAAGTTTCGTTGTCATCAAAAGAATTTCCTTTATTGCTGGTGCGATTTCCCATTCTCTCTTAGGAGGCATGGGACTTTGTCTGTGGTTAGCTAGAACCCATGGCTGGCTTTGGCTCGATCCCCTCTTCGGGGCTTTTGGTGCTGCCATCGGATCCGCTATGCTCCTCGGCTGGGTTCATCTCAAATACCGCCAGCGCGAAGACGCCGTCATTGCCGCGATCTGGTCTACTGGAATGGCCATCGGCGTGATTTTTCTTTCCTTGACCCCTGGAACAAATGTAGAATTAATGAATTTTTTATTTGGCAATATTCTTTGGATTCGCCCGATCGATTTAGTTTTTCTGGGATGCCTCGACCTCGCGATTTTAGGCGTCATTTGTCTTTACTACCATAGATTTCTCTCCCTATGCTTTGATGAAGAACAGGCGCACCTGCGCAATATTCCTGTTCGAAAACTCTATATGCTTCTTTTAAGCCTTGTAGCCATCACCGTTGTTCTTTTGACCCAGCTGATCGGCACTGTTCTTGTGATCGCACTCCTTACCATCCCCCCCACTCTCGCAGGGCTTTTTACGAATCGGCTTCCCGTGATGATCCTCAGCGCCGTCGGACTATCCGCCCTTTTTAGCTTCACGGGGTTGCAAGTAGCCTACCTCCTCGACTGGCCTCCTGGATCCACTATCGCCCTCACCCTCGCCCTCGCCTACTTCTCAGCACTTTTTTTAAAAAGAAAACAAATAGCGCAAGACTATTGACATCTCTAAAGCAAATGAGTTATGATGTCTGACAATCATTCTGGAGGATTCTAACATGTACGCAATCTTTGTCACCGGCGGGAAACAGTACCGGGTTCAAGCGGGAGACGTCATTGACGTCGATCTCATCGACACCGACCAAACCACACTGAAATTCGATCAAGTTCTATTGTATCACGATGGGGAAAACGCCCACATTACCGCGTCTGTCTTAGCACAATGCTCAGTTCACGCGGAACTCATCGGCAACACAAAGGGACCTAAAGTCATTGCTTTCAAATACAAAAGACGCAAAGACTACCGACGTACAGTGGGACATCGTCAAAAATACACAAGAGTCAAAATCGTCAAGATTGCAGCAGCATAAAGGAATCGATTTATGGCACATAAGAAGGGACAGGGATCAACCCGTAACGGACGCGACTCAAATTCGCAACGCCTCGGTATCAAGGCGACCATGGGTCAATTCGTCACTGCAGGCAGCATTATTGTGCGCCAAACAGGGACGAAATGGCATCCAAAGTTAAATGTAGGCCTCGGAAAAGACTATACGATTTTCGCTCTTAAAGACGGAATCGTTGCTTTTGAAAAAACCGACAAAACCTACGTCTCCATTATCGCAGAGTAATGGTTGTTCATTATGTTCGTCGATAGAGTCACTTTACAACTGTCGGCGGGCAGAGGCGGAAACGGTGTCATTGCTTGGAACCGCGCAAAATATATTCCTAAAGGGGGGCCTGGAGGCGGAGACGGGGGTCTCGGTGGGTCTCTCATTTTTGTAGCAGATCCCGAGGTCTACTCTCTAGAGCATTTTCGCAATCGTCGCATTATTAAAGCGCAGAATGGAGTTCAGGGCGGAGGCAATAATTGCAAAGGCAAGAATGGTCAGGATCTCATTTTAAAAATCCCTATGGGGACGCTCGTCAAAAATGCAGCGACCCAGGAAATCCTTTTTGATTTCACGGAGAAAGGGCAGACCTGGAAAATCTGTGCGGGGGGAAAAGGCGGCAAAGGCAACTCCCGTTTTAAAACCGCGACTCACCAAGCCCCCTATGTGTGTACAGAAGGGACAGCGGGAGAGAGCTGCGAAGTTGAGCTAGAACTGAAGCTCATCGCTGATATCGGCTTTGTCGGAATGCCCAACGCAGGAAAATCCACCCTTATTTCTCGTTTAGCGCATATTGCGGTCAAGATCGCTCCCTATCCTTTTACCACGCTGCGACCCAATCTTGGAGTCGTTCATTACACCACAGATAAAAGACTTTTGATTGCCGATATTCCAGGGATCATTGAAGAGGCTCACAAAAATAAAGGGCTTGGGTTTGCCTTTCTCCGCCATATTGAACGCACCTCTGCTCTCATTTTTTTGATTGAGCTAGCGCCTTACCAAGAAAGAGATCCTTTCGAAGAATTTGCCATGTTAAAGCGCGAGCTCGAAGCCTATAATCCAGAGATGTTAGAAAAGCCATTTCTCGTCGTTCTCAATAAGATCGATCAAGAAGGAGCGGAACTGCTCGCCAAAAGTTTTAAAGAGCGCTATACAGGCGACAATCTATTTGAAATTTCCGCCTTAGAGAGAATAGGTCTTGCCGAGCTAAAAACAGCCATGGGGGCTCTAAAAGCTGACGTTCAAGCCGAAGTTATAGCGTGATTGCGTCGGGTTAAAAAACCCGCGATGCCACAGCTGAAACCCATAGTCAAAGCGCGCTGAAAGGTGGCGATCGATTTGATAGCGCGCTCCAGGGCCTACTGAAGCAAGGCTAACCGTAGAAATTTCTCCTCCTGCGGAGGAAACATTGCTACCGACCCCAGCATCAAAGAAAACCAGAAAATAAAATTCGTCGAAATTGCGTTTTGACCATCCTGCGAGCTTTCCAAAACTCCATCGAGGAGACTCCAGCATAAGATTTACGAGCAAGGCATTGTCTGTATTAGCGATCCTCTCTTCAAACCCGCGAACAGCGTTATAGCCTGCGAGTGTAAACTGTTCACTGGGCAAAAGGTTTTTGCTGGCAAGCTGCCCATTGATGTCATAACTAAACCAACAAGAGCAAAATTGAAGGGCAAAGGAATGGGAAAGTTTTCCATAAACGTACTGTGACCCAGAGTGAGGGCGGAACGCCAAAAATTTTTCCGTCGTATTTGCATGGGACATGCCCCCTGGGCTAATATACATTTCCGCAATCAAAGTCATCTTATGATATGGGGATCTGTGTCCCAAATCAAACCCTAGCATAAATTGATCCACATCGACAATATTGTTAAATACCAGTGTCTTATGCTGTTTAAGACGGGCAATGACTTGTTTAAAATCAAAACCCAAAATAAATTCTTGTAAGAAGGCTGTGTTTGTCACAAGGGGGAAGCGGTATCTTCCATCGACTTGCCAACTGATGGATTTTTCGCTAAGGTCATCGGCAAGTTCAGGCTGCACTTGAGAGTAGCCGCCAAAAAAAATAAAAGTCTGTCGCGCAGGGAAAGGGATTCTGCAAAGAGCTGTTTGTGCTATGAATCGATTCCAATTCGGCGAGCAGGTGAATTGATAGGAAACCTCAGAATCAGCGACAATGGTTTTTCCCAAATTAATCCCGAAAAAGAAGCGATCTCGTTCGGTGGCAATCGTTCCTGTGTTATCGGCTCCTGTATAGAATCGATAGGGCCATCGATCTATCGTTGCAAGTTCCAAATCTGCCGTTCCTGGCTTTTCTCCTGGGCGAAAAATAGCATCCGTTCGGCGAAATGGGTTTTGATTCATTCGCGTCATGTCTTGCACAAGCTGGACAGCGTCGATCGGAGAGCCAGGTTGAGCTCTAATAAAATCTCGAACCGTGTGCGCTTTTACGGAAGAGTTCCCCTTGACAGAGACATTTCCTAAAGAGGCCTCTTTAACGACGATTTGCAAAAGATTTTGTGAAGGGTCTTGGCGCGGTACGTCGACGATGACAAAAGGTTGTCCTTTTTCTCGATAAAACTCTCCAATGTCTGCTTGCAACTTGCAAACAGCCTCTTTTGTGAGAGGTCTTCCAATATAGCGCGAGCGCAGCGTTTTTAAAAATCCAGGATATTCAGCCAAAAGAGAAGAGCCTTGCGCTTCGACCCCGTAAAATGTTTCGGAAAGATTTTTGCGCACAAAATGCCAATCACTCACAATCAAAATACCTTGAAGATTTTCAAAAACAGGCTCAGATTCAAAAGATGGATGTTCAGAGAAAATGCTGCCTTCCACGGAAAAAAATTCAGCAAAGCCAAGGAGGGGCAAGCTTATAACAAAAATAATAGAGGTTATTTTATTCATTGATGTGGCTCCATGTCATAAAGCTTATTTAGAGCTGTCGGATACATCCAATAAGGGCCGTATTCAAACTCTTGGTAGGCATCGAGAATGCGAATAGGTTCTCCTGAAAAGATCATGCGGGAATAATAAAAATGGGAAGTGCCGATCCCTGGCATCGATGCAATGCCAGGCTGCTGCATGCTATGGGAAGGTCTTTTCGCAAAAGCCTTTTCAAAAGCATCTCGATCCACTCGAATGGAAAACACCTCTTCTGAGAGTCTCTCAGGAACTAGCGTCCGAATCTGCTGCAAAGAGTATAGACCTATATTGATATCGTTCGACACGCTTGCGAAAAGAAGAATAGGGGAGAAGAAAATCCAACGCATCACTGACCTCCGACTTAAGATGTCAGTGATACGATAAAAAGATTAATCAGACAAGTCCTAACACACGGGAACCGCTACGGTAACTTGGAGAGCCAAACCCCCTTCGGAGGTTTCTTTATACATCGTCTGCATATTTTGCCCGGTTTCTTTCATTGTGCGGATGACAGCATCGAGGGAAACGCAGTGTTGTCCGTCGCCACGCATGGCGAGGCGAGCGGCTGTGATTGCTTTGACAGCCCCCATCGCGTTGCGCTCAATGCAAGGAATTTGAACGAGCCCACCAGGAGGATCGCACGTCAGGCCGAGATGATGCTCCATCGCAATTTCTGCTGCGTTTTCAATCTGTTCGAGCGTTCCGCCCAACACTGCAGCAAGTCCCGCCGCCGCCATCGAAGAAGAAACACCAATCTCCCCTTGACAACCCATTTCCGCGGCGGAAATCGAAGCTCCCGATTTATAGAGACATGCCATTGCAGAAGCCGTTAAGAAAAATCGGATCAAAAGCTCTTCATTAAAAGAGGGGATAAATTTTTGACAATAATGAAGGACAGAAGGAATGACGCCTGCCGAACCATTTGTCGGTGCTGTGACTACACGGCTGCCCGCAGCATTTTCCTCATTTACTGCAATGGCAAACACACTCACCCACTCCATGACGAGCGTCGGATCCTGCGTCAACTCTGCCTCCGTAGCCAAAAGGGACTCATAAAGATCTGCGGCGCGCCTTTTAACCCCGAGACCGCCAGGGATCTCCCCTCTCATCAAAAGACCTCGAGACACGGAGGAGCGCATTGCCTCCCAGATTCTTAAAATTCCTGAGCGCACCTCCTGTGCAGAGCGAAGCGCTGTTTCATTGGCCCAAATAACCTCCCAAATGGTTTTTTCCTGCTGACGACAATGGATATTTAACTGTTCAGCGGTTTCAAAGGGAAAGGGAATCTCTCCTGAAGCTTTTTGCCCTCCGACGATCAGTGTCTCTTGCTGATTGAGAACAAAACCCCCACCAATGGAATAATAATTTTGTGTATATAGAGGGCGACTTTTCTGATTGAGGGCTTGCATACGCATAGCATTTGAATGATAGCGAAGCCTTTTTCCTTTGAAGAAAAGAAGATCGGTGGAGATGTCGAAGGGGATCGTATGGCGAGTGCATAAATGAATTGTTTTTTCTCTATGAATACGCCCGATTTTTCCAGGGATCATTTCTGGATCGACGCCGTCGGGGGTCTCCCCCTCTAAACCCAACAAAATTGCAAGATCGGTGGCATGACCCACGCCAGTCATCGCCAATGATCCATACAACTCGATTTGAATTCGAGAAACATCTTCGAGCAGCTCCCTTTCTTTGATCTCAATAATAAAACGCTTCGCCGCTCGCATCGGTCCTACTGTATGAGAACTGGAAGGCCCAATCCCGATTGAAAAAATTTCTAATATACTTGTGAAACCCATAAAAATATACTTGTGAAACCCATAAAAACTTTGTAAACGACCACCACAATTATGGCACTGTGGCCCAATTATACGCAAGAAATTTCAAAGACAGTGCTGCTCGACTTTGCAACTTTTTTGGTTTCTAAAATCCTCCTTGAACCGAAACCCCAAATGTCTATGATGAGGCTATGCGCCCCCTCCTCCTCTGCCTCTTCGCCTTCTCGTCTCTGCAGGGATTTTCATCCCACCTCAGCTCCCTATATGCAACCCTCGATCCGACC
>CAIPFQ010000041.1 GCA_903864395.1 uncultured Chlamydiae bacterium
CGAGTGTACAAACAAAGTCCATTGTCCCATCATATTCAACTTTAGGAAAAGCAATTTTAAGATCAGAAAATTGGTTTATAAAAGATCGAATGAATTCTGTGGATTTTTGACATGACTCTGTCTTATTGTTGTTTTTAACATGGACGGAAAAATCTGGATCTTTTTTTAAGAGGTCGTAGCATTCATTGTTTTTTTCACTGTAAAAAAGATCGCGCAGGATCTGTAAATCTTTTAAAGGATTCATATGATCATCTATACGCTTAGAAGAGCTGACATGAAGAGTGGGAAGAAAGGCTTGAAAAAAAGAAGGGCGAATCTCTTCATGGCTCAATACTAATTTGAAAATAGCATCGTAAGTAGGGATAGAATACATTTGATTTCTGGCTCTTACCATGACTGCTAGGTCTCCTTAAAAAAACTATGTTCTCATAAAAACCTCTAAATGAGAAGCACTTTTTAATGCTTCCCTCTCTCTGTCTTGGCTATTTAGCGCGAGAGGCGAGTTGAAATTCCTTCGTGGAGGAAAAAACGCGCCCAGAGAGTCTCATAATTCCCACGAGATTTCCCATCAACATGAGAATAATCGCTGCATCCGAAAGACTCCAAATAATTCCTACCTGCATAAAATTGCTCAGGGGGATGAGGGCAATAAAGCCAATTCTAAACCATCGCCCTCTTTCTGCGCCGATCAAAAATCCCAAAGCTTTCTCTCCGCAATAGGCCCACGCCAAGATTGTGGTGTAAGCAAAGAGAAATAGAGCGACCATCACAATATAGCCACCTAGAGGAGAATGAAGACCTTTAGAGAATGCGAAAGTGACCATGTTCGTGCTCTGCAGTCCAGGGGTCAGCCAGGCATCTGTCACCATCAAAACAAGGCCTGTCACCATGCAGATGAGCATGACAAGGAAAGGAGTGAGAAGAGTTGTCATGCCGTCCGAGGCTGGGTGTTTTGAGCGCGTACTCGACTGAATAATGGGAACGATCCCCGTTCCTGCATCTGTCGCGAAAAGACCTCGATCAAATCCCGTTGTCATCGCTTTGAATACACCCGCGCCCAAAGCCCCTCCGACAAAGGAAGATAATCCAAATGCGTGATCGAACATGGTTTTTAGCGCAGGAAGGATTTTGTCGGCATGTAGAAACAAAACGACAATCCCAGCTCCGAGATACATGAGAGCCATCAAGGGCACGATAAAGGAGGCAAATTGGGCAATGCGTTGGATACCGCCAAAAAGAACCATCCCTACTAGACCTGCAATGGCTAGGCTGCAATATAGAGGGTTGAATCCAAGAGTTTGAAATGGCAGCGTGACAGAATTGATTTGCGCAAAATTGCCTGCCGTAATTGATCCAAAAATCGTGAAAATGGCGAAGAGAGAGGCAACTTTTTTCATTCCAAGCCCATCTCTTAGATAGTACATCGGCCCTCCGACATATTCGCCACTGCTAGTCTTATGGCGATACATCACGCCAAGGACACAGCTTGCATACTGAATCACCGCGCCAAAAAAGGCCATCACCCACATCCAAATCAGGGCGCCAGGGCCTCCCGTCGCAATCGCAACGGCCATGCCCGAAATATTCCCCGTTCCAAAGTTGCCAGCGAGAATGGAGGTAATGGCTCCAAAACGGCTAATGTTTCCTTCTTTTCCATCCTCTTTGCGAAAAAGAACGGAAAAACTGTGTTTGAGATGAGTCAGTTGAAGGCCTTTTAGCTTAATCGTAAGATACATTCCTATCACGACGATTGAGGGAAATACAAAAAACAATGTAAAGGTATGGTTGAGGGTTTCAACTAAAGATTTCAACATCAGCGCACGTCCCCATGGTAGATTTTGAATAAGTCTACCAAAGAGGGATTTTTATTACAAGGAAGCTGCAGGAAAAAATAAAGAGAGACCATAAAATATGAGGATGCTGAGGATAGCGCAAAGGGGGATGGTGATCATCCAGGAGAAAAAAATGTTTCGCAGTGTTTTGAGATTTACAGAGAGAATCCCTCTCATCATCCCAACGCCAAAGACAGCTCCTACGAGAGCGTGCGTTGTGGAAATAGGCATTCCAAATTTTGAAGCTAGGAGGATGGTGGTCGCAGCTCCAAACTCTGCTGCAAACCCGCGAGAAGGAGTTAGCTCAGTAATTTTTTTTCCCACAGTCTCAATCACGCGCCATCCCCATGTCGCAAGGCCCAAAACAATCCCCATGCCTCCAAAGGCGAGCAGCCAAAAAGGAGTTTTTCCAAAGGAAAAAATGGTATGCGCTTTTAAAATGCCGAAAATCGCAGCGACAGGACCGATCGCGTTCGAAACATCGTTCGTCCCATGAGCAAAAGCGACGAGGCATGCGCTTAAGATCTGTAGAGAGACAAACATTTTTTCAACTTCACTATGAGGGGAGTGTTGAGAGCTCATTCCTAGGCCCTCAGAGGCGAGCGCAGGCCTGGGAAGGATTTTGGCTTTTAAAAACGCTGAACTAAAACCTCCTAAAAGGGCGAACGAAAAAGGAAGTAGCCAGGAAGGGATTTTGAAAGACTCTGCGACGCCTTGGTAGGGGAGGCTAAAAGACACAACGTAGCAGCAAAGAAAGGTGAAAACGGGGGTAAAATTTTTCGCCGCTGTGATTGGGTGTCTATGGAGCAGAATTTTTTTTTCAATCACGAAAAAGATGAGGGACGCGATAAAAGCGCTGAGCAAGGGGGAAAGGAGCCAGCTCATGGCGATCCCTCCGAGCTGCGTCCAATGGATGGCAGAGCTGTCTCCTGCGACAAGACCAAAGCCGAGCACTGCGCCTACAATCGAATGGGTCGTAGAGATCGGGAGGCCGAAGTAAGAGGCGATTTGAAGAAGAACCCCCGTGGCTAGGAGAGCACTCATCATCCCGAGGACAAACACTATAGGTTGTGCGCTAAAAAAACTAGGGTCGATGATGCCGTGTTGAATTGTTTCAGAAACATTCGATCCGATCAGCAGAGCCCCTGCAAACTCAAAGATCGCCGCTAAAAAAACGGCGCGCTTTAGCGTCAGTGCTTTTGATCCAACGGAGGTGCCTATGGCGTTTGCCACGTCGTTGGCCCCAATATTCCAAGCCATGTAAAACCCAAGAAGGAGGGTCAGGCCTTGTAGAATGAAAATTGTGTCCATCAGCGGCTAAAAATGAGTTCTTTGTCTCTTTCAGACAAAGATTTAAATTTTCCAGGGGGCAGAGAGCCGAGGACAAGACCTCCGATTCGAATGCGCGTTAGTTCAAGGACATCGAGGGAGGCTTTTTCAGCTAAAATCCTCACTTCATGCTTTCTCCCTTCCTTAACGCAAATGCGAACCGTTCCTTTGCGCACTTTTGTCACAGAGACGGGGCGCACCCACCGATCATCCACACGGGCGCCTTCAGACAAGATCTCTAACTCTTCGGCTCGAATTTCTTGGATGGTTTTTACAAGATATTCTTTGATGACGCGAGAAGAAGGGTGGATCACTTGGTTGGCAAAATATCCGTCATTGGTCACAAGAATCAGCCCTTGGCTCTCTTTGTCTAATCGACCAACAGTGA
>CAIPFQ010000042.1 GCA_903864395.1 uncultured Chlamydiae bacterium
CTTCTAGGGCTTTTTCAACCCAGGCTATCTCATCCGAGAGCCGTATTTTTGAAGGTTTTTTTCTCTAAACTTTGGGATTTAATGTATGTTAGGCTCTAACGCACTCAACACACTCTTACCTTCAAACCCTTGGTCAACCTTAGTGTTTTACACTTGTAGGATTTTCCAAGTAACCGAACCACTTTCAAAAAAACTTACATCATCAAGTGATGCTATGCTCGACTTTGCAGCTTTTGTGGGCTGCCTGCCTTGGCTATTTGTCCTCGGACGTTCGACCTATGGTCGAACTGGGCGATTATTTAAACCAGGCAGGGGTTTTTAACCCCTTCCCGATTTAAACAACGCCCCCGAGAACAAATATCCCGAGGCATCCAACCCAAAAAAGTTGCAAAGTCGAGATAAGAATTTTTTAGAACTCTACTGTCTCTTATAGAGAGTAAGTCGAGAAAACATCCCCGTCTTTTGTTGACTTGCAGCAATGTTTTGGGTAATATGGGCCTTATGAAGCGCGATCGTACAACATTCCTTATTCAGTGGCTTAAGGCGGAAGGGAGAAAGCCTCTTGTGATTCGAGGCGCGCGTCAAGTTGGTAAGACTTGGTTAATTAGAGACTTAGCGCGATCTCAGGAAAAACGTCTCGTGGAATTGAATTTTGAAAAACGCCCTACCTTAGAGTCTTTATTTGAGTCTAATGATCCCAAAGAAATAATTTTGCACATTGGGGCCGCGATGGGGGCGAAGATCGATCCATTGAACACGATTCTTTTTTTGGATGAGATTCAAGCAGCCCCCCACCTTTTAGCAAAATTGCGTTGGTTTTTTGAAGAAATGTCGGAGCTTCCTGTCATAGCGGCTGGGTCTTTATTGGATTTTTCTTTAGAAAAGCATGAGTTTAGTATGCCCGTGGGTCGGATTAGTTATCTATATTTAGAGCCTCTGTCCTTCGAAGAATTTTTGGTCGCGACAGGAAGGGGAGAGCTTCTCGTCTATTTGCAAAAATATGAAGGGAATTTGCAGATTCCAGAAGATCTCCACCTTCAGTCCATGAAGGCGGTGAAGGAGTATCTTGTGATAGGGGGAATGCCTGCGGCAGTGGCTTCTTGGGCGGCTGAAAAATCGCTTGAAGCTGTAAACCAGATTCATTTTGATTTGTTGGCTACCTATCGCGATGACTTTGCCAAATATAGGGAACGCCTTTCAATGGATCGCTTAGAAGAGGTCATGGACTCGGTGCCAAGACAGCTGGGAAAAAAATTTGTATATAAAAATGTAAATGCAGAAGTGAGCGCCCCCCCTTTAAAGCAAGCTCTCGATTTATTGACAAAAGCGCGCGTCTGTCATCGAGTTTTATCTACCTCCGCCAATGGGCTTCCTTTAGGAGCGGAGGTAGACGCGAAGAGTATAAAAGTGATTTTATTAGATTGTGGGCTTTGTGGCGCTTCTCTAGGAATGACCCTTCATCAATTAAATTCGGTTTCTGAAATTACTATGATTCATAGTGGGGCGATGGCGGAACAGTTTACAGGACAAATTTTGCGGACAATAACTCCTGCTTATATTTCTCCCTCTCTTTATTATTGGCAGCGGGACAAAAAAGGCTCAGAGGCAGAAGTGGACTATGTGATTCAGCATGAAAATCAAGTCATTCCTCTTGAAGTCAAGGCTGGGACTACAGGAACGCTTAAATCTTTGCATCAGTTCATGAAGGACAAGAAAAAAAACATTGCGCTAAGGGTGAATTCGGATTTTCCTAAAATAAGTCCTATAGAGATAAAAGATTCTTCAGGGGGGGTGATTCAATATACTTTGTTGTCTCTTCCATTCTACTTGCTAGGGCAGGTTCATCGTCTTTTGAATTGTTTAGAATAGCAATCAGAGCTCAAACAAGGAGCCATTTTTGGACAGGGACGTCCCAAGAATCTCTTGGGAGGGGTTCTGAAGAGAGTTGCTCTTTAAAGCCTACGCCGAGAGTTGGTGTATTTGGAAATGTGGCGAGAAGACGATCGTAATGACCCTGTCCATACCCTAGACGATAGCCCTCTGCATCGAAAGCAAGAGCGGGCACTAAAATAAGATCGATCTCTTTCATTTCCGCTTTTGTGGCTGTTTCTGGGTCGGGCTCAGGAACTTTTAAGCTCGATAAAAGCAAACGCATTTTTTCAGTACAAAGGTAGGGGGTCAGAAGGTTCTCTTCGAGCCTAGGCAAATGAAAACAGCCCCTTTCCTTCAAAGAGAGATTTAGCAGGGAAAGATCAATTTCCGATCCAATCGGATAAAAGGAAAGAATTTTTCCTCGACGCTCCAAAGACCTTCTGAGAACAATCGCGCTGATCAAAGTGCGATGCTCTGGGATCGCTTTTCGCAAGGCAAGAAATTTGTGGCGCAGCGCTTCTTTATCCATCTTCTGGCTCTAGGGATTTGCCTTTAATGTAGGAAATTTTTTTGAGAAAGACGCCCTCTTCATCATAGAGGTTGGCTGTGCCATTGCCATTGAGAATCGTTGATGTTGGCTCGCTTTGGCTTTTTTTATAATAGGCCCCTCGAATGATTTTTCCTGCCTCATACTCTTCGACGAGCATGAGAGAGCCGTTGCGATACCATGCACAAGAGGGCCCCGATTTTTGGTTGCGACTGTATTCTCGCTGACTTTGAAGTTGGCCGTTGCGATACCACGTTTTTACAATGCCATGCACAGCGCCCGTCTCCCATTGAATAGAGAGTTTTGGTTTAAGCTCGTCGCCTCTTTCCTCGGAAGGATAATAATTCATCTCTTCGCCATGTTTTCTTGCGCATTTTGTCGAATAGACTTGCTGAAGCTCTTCTTTTGCATTGAATTTTTTGACTACGCCCTCTGCGGCCCCCTGTTTAATTTCGATGAGCCACGATAAGCGATCCCCCTCAAAATGGGCTTGAACGCCCCGGCCTCCTTCAACTTGGGTGAGTGGCTCGCCTTCAGGGCTATAGTAGGTGCCCTGCAATAACAACCCTTCGGAATATTGTTCTTCCCAAGATCTAGCGCCATTTTCGAAAAAGCCTAAGGAAGCTCCTTTTCTCGCGCCCTTTGAGAACCTTGTTTTGCAACGGACGCGCCCGCTTGGATAATATTCAATCATCTCCCCCTCTTCCATGTTTTTTGCGTAGGGGATTGTTTTTTGCGTTTCTCCCGAAGGGTAAAAATAGACACAGGTGCCTTGCATAGAGCCGTTTTCATAGGGGATTTTGGCTAAAATTTGTCCCTCTTCATTCCAGACTTTGCAGAGGCCATTGAAAAGCCAATCTTTTTGCGCCCCTTGGGCCACATCCGCTGTGCCCCCGATGATTGAAGCGTCTATTTTGATTTGTCCTGTCGAAAACCACTCCTTATAAGCGCCATAAGCTCTCATTTCTTTCGCTTCAAGATACTGAGCGATTTGTCCGTTGGGGTGATACGTTGTAATGGTCGAATGGCTTTTCCCCTCTTTTCTATAGACGCGAACCACTTTTTTGAAAGGCTGCGCAGCTAGAAAATCAATGGCTTCATAATGCATCAGTTTCTCGGGATGGCTGATCGTTTCAGTAAAGCCATTGCGATCTTGGATTTGGATTCCAACAAGAGGATCCTCTTCGAGTCTATGGTTTGTGCATCCAGCGATCCAGAGCAGAAGAAATAAATATTTTCTCATTTCCATTCTCTTTTTATGAACTCTATATTTACATAAAACACCTCTTGACCAAGAGGTGTTTTAGTTTTTTTGATTCTGCAGTCGGAAATTAGGGTGAGCGGTTTTTTTTCAATAGAATCCCCCTCCAACAGAGTTAAAATTTTCGCGAGATCTTTTTCATCCATCTGTACAGAGCTGAGCTGTTTTTCCTCTGTTTCTGTCATTGTAGCGCTTGTGCGAATCGCTTCTTCTTTGAATAAAAGACGGTTGGTTTCCGAGTCAATCCAACGAAGTCTCTCTTCAAGCTTTTTTCCGTCCGCTAAAGCGGGATGGCGCAGCAAAGAGGCTATATGCTCTCTCTCAGTTTGTAAAAACACAAAGGATTCCAGATTTTTATCTATGAAAAAAGGATCGCAGCGCGAATGCTTTTCAATCATTTGCTCTTTGCGCAGCTTGTTCTTGAGAGCCCTTTTTTCTTTTTGTTCGGCGAAAAGAAAACGTTCCTGAAGTTTTTTGAGATCTGCTGCGCGCAGCGCAAAATAGCCGAGACAAAGGGCGAAGGGAAGGGTGAGCAAGCAGATAAAAAGAGGGAGGCGGATCTGAGAGAAAAGAAGTTGACTCCATCTTGCGAAATTCATAAAAACCTCTTTTTAAGAAAAAAAGACGTTTTGTAGCTGTGAGAAAAAGTTTCCCAGGAAATTTCTTTGGTGGCATCGACAAAAGCGTCGCCTTGAAGAAGAGCCTCATGAAACAGTCTAGCGTTCATAGGATTTTTAACGCTAAACTTAAGCTCGACTTTCGCAATATAGGGCGCTGTAAGAGATCCAATTTTTGGATATTCAACAAAGAGGTAGCGCAGATCGAGTAGATCAATAGGATCCGATTCTTCGTTTAATTTTTGAGCCAGCGGGTGCCTTGAGAGCCAAGAAAGGGTGTCGGATACGTTAGGCAGCGTGGATAGGTAGGGCGTTTCCTTGCGATGCGTTTCAATGAGCTTGAGCCAAGAGACAAGATCGTTTTCTGAAGAGCCCCAAGCTTGGATGTGTTGTGCAATGGCACTGTGGATCGCTTTTTCTTTTGTTGCAATGCTTTTGAGTCCGATCGCAAGCAAAAGGGCACTTAAGCCTAAGGAAAGGGCGACGAGAAGGGAGGCGTACCGACCCGACTGCCTCCAGTGTTTTTCGGGAAAGAATTTTTCTCTCAATAACTGGAGGGGTTTTTGCGTGTTTTCAATGGCAAGGGCTATGGCAAGAGCATATTTGTCTTCGCTGCCAGAGGTTTTGGTCTCTGATGCAAAAATAGACTCTTTGAGGGCTGGAAGAGCCTCGTGCAACCCTGTACAGATCACAGTGTGGGCGCTAGAGAGGCGCGCAAAAGAGTGGAGGATTTTTTCGATCTCTTGCTTCATCTCCGCAAGTTTTTTTGCAAGGGTAGGAAAGTGCATTGCATCGATCGTTTGCAAGGATATAAATGCCTCTTGCAGCGAGGAGAGATTTTTTTGATCTTCCCAAAGAGCTTTCGCTAAAACTTCTATCCCGCTATCGGTGGCATGCGCTTTTTTGAGCCTCCCTTTTTCTATGAGAGCGCATGTGATTTCGCTAGAGCCAAAATCGATCAATACCGCATCGGAAATTTTTGGATGTTTCCACTGCGCATAGTGCAAGAGAGCGAGTGCATTCGCACCGAGGCGATCGAGATCTGCCCCAAGGTTGTTGCAAAGGATTAAATGTTCAGCGATCGCATTTTTTGATGCGCTCAATACGAGGGCAGAGGTTTTGTTTTCGACAGCCTGCATATCGTGAATCAACACGATTGTGTCTTGAGGATTTAAGGGGCTTGTTCCTTCATTTTGCAGTAAAAAGGCAGCCCGCGCGTGCTTTGGTTTTTTCGTGTTTAATTCTAGCCGTTTTGCTAAAACGTGCTTGGCAGAGAGCCCTGAAACGATTTGTCCCTTGAACTTGGGACTGTAAAGCTGCTTTACAGCGTTTGGCTCTGTGATAAGAGTTTCTTTGACGTCTTTGAGAAAAATACGTCTGCCTTGGATGGAGAGAAGAGCTGCGCGGAGGAAGGGGGGGTCGATTTGAAGACCTATGTGAAGAGTAAAGATGTCCATGGGGTGGATGATAGCATAAATTTTCTGAAGCGACAATGGCGAAAAACAGCTCATTCCTGTAGAATGTTGGCAACAACAGAGATTTTTCAATGGCTTATCTTCATTCTATCGTTCAAACTCTTTTCTCAGTGTATACAATTTTGCTGTTTCTTCGGATCGCAAGTTCTTGGGTGCCTCAATGGCAGGGCCATCAGATCGTTCGATTCATCGCGTTTTATACCGACCCGTATTTAAATTTTTTTCGCGGGCTTATTCCTCCCCTCGGGGGTGTTTTAGATCTTAGTCCGATTCTTGCCTTTTTTGCTTTGCGTCTTATAGAAACCATTTTATTAGGAATTGTGCGATGAGTTTTTTAAAAACACCCTTTTTTATTGGAAAGGCGTGTTTGCCGAGCAATATCCTTTACGCGCCTTTGGCAGGATGCTCCGATCTTCCGTTTAGAAAAATGTCTTGTCGCTATCGTCCTGGGATTGTCTATTGTGAGATGGTAAAAATCGATGCTTTGGTGCGCAATGACGCGCATACGTATAAGTTGCTCGATTATGAGCCTGGGATGCATCCGATTGGCGCGCAGATTTGCGGGAGTAAACCTGAGATGGCGGCAGGGGCGGCGCGGATTCTTGAGGATTTGGGATTTGATGTGATTGATTTCAATTGTGGCTGTCCTGTGGATAAGGTGACCAAAGATGGGAGCGGCTCGGGGATGCTCAAAAATCCAGACAAGATTGGAGAGGTTCTTTCTAAGGTCATCGCTTCGGTAAAAGTTCCTGTGACAGTAAAAATTCGAGCGGGATGGGACGCGGATACGATTAACGCGGCGCTCATTACGCAGATTGCGGAAAAAGCGGGGGCAAAGGCGATCACGATCCATGGGAGGACGCGCGAGCAGGGGTATAAGGGGCCTGCGAATTGGGATTTTATTCGCGATTGTAAAGCTGTGGCGAAAGAAATTTTGGTCATTGGGAATGGAGATATTTTTAGCGCGGAGGCGGCTCTTGCCTGTTTTCAGCATACGGGGTGCGATGGCGTTTTGGTGGCGCGGGGGACGATGGGACAGCCTTGGATTGCTGAGGACATTTTGAGTTATTTAATGGGCAAAGAGGCTGTAGCGCGCGGTGTAGGTGCAGTGCGGGAGGCTCTTTTGGAACATTTTGAGGCGATTGTCCAGTATCAAAATGAAAAACAATCGCTTTTAGATTTTCGGCGTGTGGGCTGTTGGTATTTGAAGCCGTGTTTAGGGGTCAAGCCTTTACGCATACAGCTCAATCGAGCTACATCGACGACGGAGGTTTTTTCATTCATCGAACAATTTCCCTGGGACTCTGTCGAGCTGTCTGGAGACAATCTTTTTGCTGAGAGCGAGGGGTGATCTGCCGTGTGTAATAACGGAGCAATTTCCTCAATTGCCAAGGTTCTTATTTTTAAAAAACTACTGAAAATCAATGACTTAAGATTAGACTTTGCCTGATTGTTTGCTTTTGAAATGATAAGAGGGAAGATGAGTCCGACTATTTTCAAAAAAAGGCCTCCCGGTTTTTTTTCTCGAGAAGAAAGTAGAAAACATGTGCACATTTTTTCTCCTGACGGAGAAGCAAAACTTTATGGATTGTCTAAAGCTCGACTTTGCAACTTTTTTGGGTTGGATGCCTCGGGATATTTGTTCTCGGGGGCGTTATTTAAATTGGGAAGGGGTTAAAAACCCCTGCCTGGTTTAAATAATCGCCCAGTTCGACCATAGGTCGAACGTCCGAGCTCGACTTTGCAGCTTTTGATAGGATGAATCAAGCCGCCTGAAGGACACGCCGCACTATATCATCTATCCAATCCACCATTTCTGGGGTAATATTTTTCATGGAAGGGGGCTTTTTGCC
>CAIPFQ010000043.1 GCA_903864395.1 uncultured Chlamydiae bacterium
AGATTTATGAAAAAATCCCAAAAGGGATCAAGATTCGCTCGATCGGGCCTGTGACAGAGAAGGCTCTTTTGGCTCGACGCATATAGGGAGCGAGGGTTCCTCAAGCAAATCTCTTAGGTCGATCACTCGGTAGAGGAGGGGGCTTTCTTCTACTTTTTCTGAAACTCCTCCGATATGGAAAAGGGCGATGGCCTTGCCGAATCCTCTGGGAACTGAAAGCGTTTCAGATTTTTTTTTAAGCTCGGTTAGAATGGATGAATTCAATTCATTTTTTCTAAATTTGAATTTGCAAATAATTAAAGTGTTCATTTTTGTCTGAATCAGATAATCAATCTGGCAGCCGCGCTTTCTTGTGGTGGATGATTGAATATAAGGATTATCGCAAATAATAGAGGAGGGATCTAATCCTAAGGATTGGAAGAGGAATTCTCGATTTGCGAGCAGAAGGCTTTCAAGTTGGAAACCCATGATAGAATCCCATCCGGGGAGTTTTCCTGTAGCCGCTTTTTTATAAGCACCTTGTTCAATTAGGGCTCGATAAGGTTCCACATATTTTAATTGAAAACGGAGAAAACAATCGCTAAGCCTGTAGAGTTTTTGTTTTCCGACAGTTCCTTTTTTCAAAGACCATTGATAGTGTTCAGAGACGAAGCCAGAGGCAGTTAAATTTTTAAGATAGTCGCTCAGCGTTCCACCTTCATCTAATTTTGCAAGCTCTCGTATTTCCTTTTGAGTTTTCATGCCATCGATTAAAACGTTTAAGATTTTACGATATATATCTCCTTTGCGCTCGAATAAGTCGTGAAAAATTGTTTGGAATTCATTGATAAGCTGGCTGGCCTGTTCGAAGCAAAGTTCATAAATATTTTGATCTGCGTTTTCTTTGGGATCGATTAAATCCAAATACCAGGGGATTCCCCCTGTCACGGATAAAATCTTTAGAATTTCATAGATGGAACCAGAAAATCCCTTTTTTTTTAAAAAGGAGACGGAGTCTTGAATAGATAGTGGTTGCAAGTAGATGACTAAAGAAATCCTCCCTACGAATCCTGTGCTGCACAAGATGTTTTTTTCAATCCATATCGAGATAGAGCCGCAGAGGATTAGAATCAGAGCCTGTTTCTTGCTCCCTTCCTGATCCCACCATGTTTTTAAAGAACTCAAAAAACTGGGATCGAGTCCTCCCATCCAAGAAATCTCGTCAAAGAGAACCACCGCCTCTTCGTCTTTAATCTGAGAGCCGAGAAATCTGAAGGCATCCGACCAGGTAGGAAAGCTCGCGCGGGGAAGTCCGAGCTGAGCGCAAAGCTGATCCCCAAATTCATCTCTTTGGTTTTGCTTGGTGATGCCAGGTGCCGGAGGCAGTCCGGACAGAGAAATAAGCTGTTTTCCTTTAGCAAACTCTTGCACCAAGGTGCTTTTTCCGACTCTTCTCCGGCCTTTTACTACAACTAGAGAGGACTTTTTTAATCTCTTTAGGCGCGATAAACGACTAAGCTCCACTTCTCTTCCAAGAAAAAGACTCATGCAAATCTCCTAATAGATGCATTTGTAACATTTAGGAGGGTTTTGTTGCAAGCCATTTGCTCAAGGTTGATCCACTTGCGTGTCGGTGCGACTCAAATACGATGGGCCCTGTGGCTATTGGTTTAATTTCGTGCAATGGGTCACCTAAACCGCCTGGTTTTGTAAGCCCATTTTTGCCCATCTTCTATGCTTAGCTTAGATTCTGCGATTTTTGGCCTTGACGCTTGGGACCACCATAACAGCCGTGGACGAAAAATATCAGCCGCTCTTTGCTAAAAGCTCCAAAACTCTATCTTTGGGATTGGTCGCTTGTAGAAGAAGGGGGACATGCTTTAGAGAATTTGGTGGCAAGTCACTTGCTCAAGGCTGTCCATTTCTGGACGGATCGGGGTCTAGGCGACTATGGTCTTTTTTATTTGCGTACCAAGGATAAAGTGGAGACTGATTTTGTCGTCGTGAAAGATGGCAAGCCTTGGTTTCTCGTAGAAGTGAAGACGAAGGCAAAAGGATTATCTTCTGCCCTCTATCATTTTCAAGCGGAGACTAAAGCACCCCATGCGCTTCAAGTAGCTTTCGATCTGCCTTTTGTACAGCGCGATTGCTTTGAAGAGAAAGAGCCCATTATTGTGCCTGCGCGTACATTTTTGGCTCAGTTAGTGTAACCTTGCAAGGACATGTTGCTAAGAACGAATCTAAAAACGTTCCAAGCGCATCGAGGATTTTTTCGGAGCCTTGAAGGATCTCTTCTTCTTCAGTTGGCAATGCGAGTTCTTTAAGCATTTGCGCCTCTTCTTTCGCATGTCCGACATCGAGCGTCTCGTGCTCCGTAAAATAGGCGTAGCCTGAAGGATTGCTGATGCCGTACCATTTTTTTAAGCCGTCGATTTTTGTTCCGCAAATGGATGGGATTTGCGATTCATAACTATAAAGAGCCGCTAGACCTACAGATACAGGCTGTGTGCGGCACTGTGTTTGAAAAGTGTCAATGAGAGCTTGTGTCGCTCGGCTTGGAGCATAGTGATCTAATTCTTCTTCGTCCACTCCAAGGGCAAGGGCAAAGTTTTTCCACAGCTGGAGATGGTTGGGGGCACTCGCCTCTTCATCCATTAGGTTCGCAAGCAAAGATCTGCGGGTCGCCAGATCCTCACATCGGCTGTGCAAGGCGGAAATGTACGTTGGGAACGCCTTTACATGGCTGTAATATTCTTTCGCATAGGTTTGCAGCGTTTCCTGGGTCAGTTCTCCTTTCGACCAAGCTTGGTAAAAAGGGCTGTTGAGCATGTGTTTTTTTTGGATCAATGCGTTGAGTTTGTCAATCATCTTTTTTCTCCTTAAACTTCCATCGTCTTGTTTTTAAAAGGGGTGCATATAAATCTTCTTCCATAGGGATCGAAATGCCTTTTACCTCCTCTTTCGTAGGCGGTCTTTCTTGAAATTCTATTTTTGGAGCCTCTTGGATGCAAGCAAAGGGGGTCTGTTCATTGCTCTCGCCCATGCAAAAGACGGCGCTTGCAGCGAGAGCATCCAAATTGTTGCCCATCGTCACGCGCAAAAACTCTCCGAAACAGTCGGGCATCCCAATATAATTGTACAAAGGCTTAAATCCACACCAGCCTAAACCGATCCCCATAACCCCTCTTCGCATAGGCGTTGTGTGGCTATCTGTAATTAAAACCCCAAGCTCTCTCAATCCATCTCTCTTGCGCACATAGTCCCAAATTCCAATCGCCGACGCCTGAATGTCTTTTGGATATAAAATATAAACGCCGTTGCCATTAGACTCATCAATGCCAGCAGAGGGGATCAAAATGTTGTGTTTGATCGTCAATTGAATCGCGTGAGCCGGCAGCTCCCCAGGCTCATACTCCAAATAGGCATCCGCAGCGCTTTGAATGAGAGCCTCTTTCGAGGCAACTGTTTTTTTCTCTACAACGCTTCCCTCGCAAAGGCTTACAATTTTTGAAGTGACGACAAAAATAGCCTTTTCTTCCAACTTCGGCACATAAGCGTCGATTAAAGCAAAGAGAGAGTCAATGGGGGTGATTTTATGTGTTTTATAGGTTTTTACATGCATGCATATTCTCCAATAAGGTCGCAGCGCTCAGGGATTTTTGATGCGCCCCTACGTGATGCACTCTCAAATAATCCACCCCTTGCCGCGATAAAAAGTGAGAGATTCCGATCGTTTCAAAATCTCGCTCGATGGTGTTTGTAAGAAGATTGAGAAACGACTTTCTCGAATGCCCTACTAGAATCTCACACCCCGTGTTTTTTAAGACCTTGATCGCATGCAGCAGCGACACAGACTGCAAAGGCGTTTTGCCAAATCCAATCCCAGGATCGAAGATGATTTTTTCTTTTGCAATCCCTAAAGAAGCTAGGGTTCGCATTTTTCTTTCCGCCCAATCAAGACAATAAGTCATCGGATGCTTTTCAAAAGGGATCGTGGAGAGCTTTGAAGCGGGGACGGTTAATGAGTGCATGAGGACGATTTTACAGGAATGGTGCGCTGCGAGTTTTAAAATGTCCGTGTTTTCTCCCCCAGAAACATCGTTGATCCAGTCGATGGGATAATAGGAGAGCGCTTTTTCAATCACTTCTGGGTCATAGCTGTCGAGGCTAATTTGTGGGATAGCTGGATGGTTTTTAAATTCTTGGCGCACAAGATTGAGCACAGGCTCCAATCGCTTCCATTCTTCTTCGGAAGAAAGGGGGCTCGCGCCTGGACGAGTGGACTGCGCTCCGAGATCAATCACCGCAGCTCCCTGCGCCGCCAGCTCCCAAATCCTTTGCATGGCAGCCTCTGGCTCTAAATATTTTCCTCCATCAGAAAACGAATCGGGCGTAATGTTGACGATCCCTACAAACTGCAACGATGCATTGAAACAGCGAAGCTCAGCCTCTTGAGGGGGCCTATGATGGTGAATAATCTCTGCAAGGCTCAGACCGTGAAAGTGAGGCTCTTTCCCTGGGTAGTGCCAATCAGGCTTTAAAGAGGCCATTAAGTGCACTAAAAAGGGGCGATGTAAGAACTCTTTATGGGGAATCTGAAGGTTTTCCTCCTCAATGACTTGATCATCAAAGGCCAAAATATCGAGGTCGATGATTCTGGGAGCCCAACGAGGGGCCAAAAAATCTCTTCCGAGATTTTTTTCGATTGTTTTTAGAGTTTTGAGAAGTTCTTGGGGCGAGAGCTTTGTTGTTCCTGAGACCACGAGATTGAGATACGGCAGATCCCACGAAGAGGGTGCGCCTGAAGGCACAATCGCTTTCGTTTCAAACATCACAGAGATGCGCATTTCTTCGAGGACTCCTTGAGCCATGCAGCGAAGAGCTTTGCGCACATGGTCAAAGCGATGCCCTAAATTAGATCCAATGGCGATAAAGGTTTCTGCGACACCCTCTGTTTTGAGATTGAATAAAGAAGAACATTATAGATCCTTCCTTAGAAAACTGCAAGATTTCGGTCATTCTTGAGCCTCGGTGAGTAACGGCGTAAAATCGATGATCGAAGAAAAGTACCCACTGTCTTCAAGGGCTTCGCTGACCCCATTGATGTGGACCAGCACGGGCCAACAAGAAAAACGTTTGGGCAGTATGAAAGCCTCTAATTTTTGCTTCATTTCTTTGACAACCTCTATCTGGAGGATGTTTTTTGAAAATTTAATCTCGCAGGCAAATAGGGTATTATAGCGTGTTTGAATCAAATAGTCGATTTGACATCCATTTTTCGTTTTCGACTTTTTTTGAAAGTATGGATTATCTGCGACAATATCTTCTGAGCGAATTCCTAATTTTTTCCATATGGCTTTTCGGTTGGCTAAGATGAGATTTTCAAATTGGAATCCCATAAGGGTATTCCATCCAGGAAGAGATTCTGTAATTTTTCCAATAAATGGGGCGCGAAGAATTCGATCGCGGCTAGGAGCGATGATTTTAAGATAGAAGCGAATGTAGTTATCGCTTAATCGAAAATGACTGAATTTTCCGGGCCTGTGAGATTTTAGACTCCATGTATAATCGCGCGTAATGAATCCAGAAAGGATCAGGTCTTCTAGGTATTCGCTCATCGTTCCGCTCTCTGGATACTTGAGTGCCTTGCAAAGGGCTTTGAATTCCAATGCGCCCTCGGCGAGAGTTTCAACGATTGATCGGTAGATGGAGCCCCGAGTTTCAAAGAGGTCATTGAAAATTCGGTCGAATTCGTTGAACAGAATCCCTTCTTTGCGAAAACAAAGATTGACGATGTTGTCGTTTGCGCTATAGCCAGATTGAATGTGTTCTAAATACCAGGGAATCCCTCCTGTAACTGACAAAACTTGGAATCCTTCATAGGGAGAATGGTGAAATTTTCGAGAGAGTAAGAATTGATGGCAAGCGTCCAGAGGGAGGGGATCGAGCTGCAAGAATAGGGAGATACGGCCAAAAAAAGCCGTGCTACTGATAATGTTTTTTTCAATCCAAATTGAGACAGAGCCGCAAAGCACAAATAAAAGCTGTGGATTTTTTTTAAACTCCAAGTCCCAAGCATTTTTCAGCTTCCCTAAAAAAAGAGGGTCTTTAGAGCCCATCCAAGAAATCTCATCAAAGAGGAGAACGATTCTTCCCTTTTGTGTATGCTTAGCCAGTAAGGAAAATAAGGAGCCCCAATCCTCTGTGGGGATATTTTTTAACCCTAGCTGCTGTTCCATTTGTTGCGCAAAAAGATCTCTTTCTGATTGGGCGGTGGTCGAGGTGGCAATGGGAATTCCTGCGAATTTCAAAAAACGCTTTCCTTTTGCAAATTCTTCTATGAGTCGACTTTTCCCAATCCTTCGCCTCCCTTTTAACACAACCAAGCTCGCTGATTGCTTTCCGAGGAGAGAGCTCAAGCTCTCAAGTTCTCTCTTCCTTCCGATAAATAGATCTTCTGCCATTTTGGTCTCCGCACGATATCATGAAATATATATCACCTGCGGAAGTTTGTCTATAAAATAGGACTTATGCTAGGCTCGATTTCTTATCCTGTACGAGGAAAAATTTAGGAATTTATATGACCGAAAACCATTACACGTTGCCAGAGCTTCCTTACGATTTTAATGCGCTTGAACCTGTGATTTCTGCGGAGATCATGAAACTGCATTACACCAAGCATCACCAAGGTTATGTTACAAATCTCAATGCGGCCTTGGATAAATACCATGACGCCGAAGCAAAACGAGATCCTGCGGCTATGATTGCGTTGCAATCTGCGATTCGGTTCAATGGAGGAGGACATATCAACCATAGCCTCTTTTGGACGATTTTAGCCCCTCCTCAAAAGGATCCTCAGGAGCCTAAAGGGGCTCTTGCGGAAAAAATCCAGCGCGATTTTGGCTCTTTTGATGTTTTTAAAGAAAAGTTTTCCGCTGCGACCCTAGGGATTCAAGGCTCTGGCTGGGGCTGGCTTGGGCTGAATAAGGGGTTGGGACGCCTTGAAATCGCTGTTTGCGCGAACCAAGATCCTCTCAGCATCCAGGGTCTAGCCCCTATTTTTGGCATTGATGTCTGGGAGCACGCTTATTACCTTCAATATAAGAATGTGAGGGCCGATTACGTCAAAGCCTGTTGGCAGATTTTGCATTGGAAAGCCATCGAAGAGCGTTTTGCTGGCGTGTCAGGAATCGCCTAGTTTCTGATAATTTTTGCATCAAGTAAAGATTCCACTTTCCATGCGCCATGCCTTCATTTATACTCTTTTCCTTACTTCAAACCTGAGGAGGACTATGAATGTAAAACCATCGGACTATTCTCTGCCATCGAGACCAGACAAAACATTACAATGGCTTGAAAAGAGTCGGGATTCCTGGAA
>CAIPFQ010000044.1 GCA_903864395.1 uncultured Chlamydiae bacterium
AGTATCCAGGCTTGCCATCAAAGGTGTAGAGCGATTGGGTTTGAATCACATCGAAGTGCTGCTGAAATAATTCGAGAATGCGTAGCGTTTCCTCTTGAGAAACGCTCTTTCCTTTTTGGGAGACAAAGCGGCAGCGCCACTCATCCACGCAAAAAGTTTCAGGTTGCCCTTCCGGCCACACTTTGACCCCTCGATTGGTGATGAGAGAGAGTTTTAGAAGATCGGTCTTGACCTCGTGAGCGTGCTTGAAAAACTCTTCGAGTTTGCCGCGGTGGTAAAAGAAAATGTCGATCCCTACGAGCTTTCGGAGTGGGTGTGTGGGAAGATGTTTGTGAATAAGAGGCTCTCTCGCCTGCGCATAGGCGACGGTTTTAAGCTTTTTTGGTTTTTGTCCAAGATGTTCGCTCACAGCCTGGCCAAATTCTGCGGTTCCCACCTTTTTTTTACTAACACCCTCTTTGAAAATATCATAGGTGTGAATGCCCTGTTCCAAAGTAGAGAGCCAGGCATTATGGATATTTTCGGCTACAGCACTCTGTCCTATATGGACGAGCATTTGGACGGCCGCAAGGAGTAGCCCTGAAGGATTCGCTACGTTTTGCCCTGCGCGCCTTGGTGCTGAGCCGTGGATCGCTTCAAACATGGCGCCATGCTCTCCGATATTGGCAGAGCCAGCAAGGCCCACTGAACCTGCGATTTGCGCTGCGACATCGGAAAGAATATCGCCATAGAGATTCGGCATGACGATGACATCAAAAGCCTCTGGCGTATCGGTCAGTTTTGCCGCTCCAATATCGACGATCCAATGCTCATTGACGATCTGGGGATATTCTGTTGCAATTTCATCAAAAACCTTGTGAAAAAGACCATCGGAAAACTTCATGATATTGTCTTTTGTAAAACAGGTAACTTTTTTACGCCCATAAGCTTTTGCATATTCAAAGGCGTACCGAACGATTTTTTCAGAGCCTGCGCGCGAAATGATCTTGAGCGAAGAACAAACATCGGGTGTTTGTTTATATTCAATGCCTGCATAGAGATCCTCTTCATTTTCTCGCACGATCACGACATCCATGCTGGGATGTTTTGTCGCTACGAAAGGAAAGTAAGAGACGCAGGGGCGGATATTCGCATAAAGTCCCAGGGTGGTGCGGATTGTGACGTTGAGGCTTTTGAAACCGCCCCCTTGCGGTGTTGTGATCGGCGCTTTTAAAAAAGCTTTGGCTCTGCGAATGATGTCCCACATTTTTGGGTCCATGCCTGTAGCAAACCCCTTGAGGTACATTTTTTCTCCGATTTCGACGGGAAAAATTTCAATCGACGCTCCTGCCTTTTCTAGGATGTGGAGGGTGGCTTTCATGATCTCAGGGCCGATTCCATCCCCTTGAGCGACTGCGATGGGCGTTTTTGTCATTAAAAACCTCTTTGAGCTCACCGTAGTTCATTTTTTAGAAGACTTCAAGCCTTCTTTTTCTACTCGATTTAAAACTTCCAGGCCAGCTCCACATTCATTTGATGGGACTGGTATTGTGCGCTGAATTCCCCCTGATAAAGGATCGTGCTGGAAGGATAGATTTTGTTCACGGGTTCAAAAACAGCTTCACACTGAAAAAGGCCTAGATTTTGAGAGCCTGCTAGCCCAAGTTTAACGACCCTTTTTCGCCCTATTTTTTCAT
>CAIPFQ010000045.1 GCA_903864395.1 uncultured Chlamydiae bacterium
ATGGGAGGGCTATTTGCTGGATTTCCTGGGGTTTATGCGACTGTTTTTTCTGGATTTTATACATTGCTCATGTTTTTGATCGCCGCCTTGATTTTTCGCGCTGTTGCCATTGAGTTTCGAAGTAAGCGAGAATCTCGGCTCTGGCGATCTTTTTGGGATGTTATTTTTTCTTTTGCAAGCACGCTCATGGCCTTTATTATTGGGCTTATTGGGGGCAATTTGATCGAAGGCGTGCCCCTCAATGCTGTGCAAGATTGCGTGGGCGAATTTTCCGGTTTTTTTAGACCCTATTCGATGCTAGTGGGACTGACCTCTGTCTCTCTTTTTTCTATGCACGGATCCATTTATCTCGCCATGAAAACAGAGGGGGAGGCGCATGAGACGGTGCGCCGTTGGATCAACCCCGCCATTGCTGTATTTTTGTTTTTCTATTTTTGCACGACTGTGGTCACGCTTCTTTATATGCCTCATATGAGCGAGCGGTTTAAAGAAATGCCCTTTTTGTTTTTTGTCCCTCTTTTAGCTTTTTTTGCGATTGTCAATATTCCTTATCAGGTCAAGAAAGGCAATGATGGGTGGGCTTTTATGTCTTCGTGTCTAAGCTTGGCTCTTCTCTTGCTCCTTTATGGCATAGGAACCTTTCCTGTGATTGTTTTATCGACAATAGATCCTGCTTTGAATAGCTTGACGATTTACAATACAGCCTCGAGTCAAAAGACGCTGATGAATTTAATGGTGGTCGTTCTCATCGGCGTGCCCCTGGTTCTCTCTTATGGTTTTTGGATTTATCGCGTTTTTCGTGGCAAAGTTAAGCTTGGCTCTATGAGTTATTGAGGAAAGCCTACAGCGGCTCGATAGCAAAGCAAAAGATGCTCTACGCCATTCATGGCGCGGTGAGGTTTTTCTTCAGCTGGAAGATGATAATGCGAGGCGATCGCATCCTTGGATAAGCCTGTGTGCCAAGGCAGAGGGCCCATTTTTTGTTTCGCTTTTTCCATAGTGAGAGCCCAGTACATGGAAGCAAGGTCGAGCCAATGATAAGGCCAGCTCAACAACTCTTGCGTATCGGGATCAATCAATTGTGAAAAAAACACTCTGTCAAAAGAGGGGTTTTGGCAGATGAAGACAGATTTTTTACGGCGAATCCCGTGCGATGAAAGATTGTCAATGATTTGCTGAGACGCCTGCCGAGGCGTTTGTCCTTGAGAGACCTCTTCCCAGGTAAACCCGTTGATCCGAATACTTTCTTGATCGCTTTTTTCCCAAGCTTCCGCTGGCTGAGCGATGATCGTTTGGTAAGAGTCCTTGACGAGACCGCTCTTAAGATCGACAATTTTATAGGCGATCTCGAGAATTTTGTGGATGCGAGGATTCAATCCATTCGCTTCTGTATCGAGAAAAATTCCCAGCATCATCCTTCTCTTGAGTCTATACTTGAGTTTCCCAAATTTTTGACTTGACATTTCCCGATTTCGGCGGACGTCTGCGGTGTCGCCCTGCTTCGCCAACCCGTTTCAGGGTTGGCTGCATCGGGTTCCCTGGGGCTCCTTGCAGCCATCTCCCCAAGAACGGGTCTGTCAAGCCAAAAATTTGGGAAACTCAAGTCTATAGAAAGAATGTAACAATTTTATCTATTTTCATGTATATCCAATTTTAACGAGGGAGAGAAGGCATGGAGATACAATTTGGTCTTTCGAAGCCTGTGCGCAATGAAGCCGCGGAATCTTTGAGCGATTTTCTCGCAAATACTTATGCACTTTATTTGAAGACGCAAAGTTTTCACTGGAACGTTGTGGGAGCGGAATTTTTCTCAGTCCATCTTTTATTGGAAAAACATTACGAAGAAATGGCCAATGCAGTCGATGAAATCGCTGAAAGAATCCGCACTTTGGGTGTTTTTGTCGACGCCTCCTTTAGCGCGTTTAAAAAAAGAACGTCGCTTCCAGAGTCCATCCCCACCCTCTCTTTAAAAGAAATGATTCACTCTTTAGTAGAGGGGCATGAACTGCTCGCCCGCATGGGCAGACCCTTTGTGGCGAGATTTAGCGATCTGCGCGATGAGGCTTCGGCAGACCTCGTCATCCGCCGGTTGATTTTTCATGAAAAAGCCTCTTGGATGCTCCGAAGTCATTTGTCGTAAATAATTTAATGTAAGCGCTTTATTATAAAGTAGCATTTCAGGCTTCTTTGTGTTATGATCCTGTCCCTCTGGGAGGGGATTATGGCACTGCCGCCACAAAAATTTCGTGAAATTGTATTTCAAATTCTTTTTAGCTCTGAATTTGCTGGAGGCGATCTTGATGAGACCGCGTTGATGTTGATGGGAGAGCTGAAGGTGACGAAGAGGGCTGTCATGGAGGCTTTGGGTCGTACGCGGCAGGTGCTTTCTCAAAAAGAGGGCATTGACGAGGCGATTCGCCAGGTTTCCCAAGAGTATCAATTTGAGCGAATCTCCTCTGCGGAAAAATGTGCTTTGCGCCTGGGTTGTTTTGAGATCTTGCACGATCCAACGCTCTCGAGTAAGATTGCGATTGCGGAGGCGATTCGGCTAACGCGCAAATTCGGAACGCCCTCGAGTGCTGATTTTGTAAACGCTCTTTTGGATCATTTATACAAGAGATCCCATGCTCCTGAATTGGCAGAGTCACCGACATCTTAGTGAGTTTTCAACTTTTGGGATCGGCGGTCAGATTCGTTTTTTTGCGACGATTACAACGGAAGAAGAAGCGATAGAGGCTTTTGCTCATATTCGAAAAACATCTTTTCCTTTTTTTATTTTGGGAAAAGGATCGAACTGCCTTTTTGATGATGCGGGTTTTGATGGAGTTGTTCTTTTAAATCGAATGGACTCGATTTCTTTTTCTGAAAATTTTGTCCATGCGGGGGGAGGTGCTAGTTTTTCTCTTCTTGGGATGCAAACAGCGCGGCGGGGATGGGGGGGGCTAGAGTTTGCTTCGGGGATCCCAGCGAGTGTCGGCGGGGCTGTCTTTATGAACGCGGGAGCGCACGCCCAAGAGACCTCTACATCGCTCGCAAAAGTAGTGTATCTGGAGCGGTCGGGGCGTTTGGTGGAATGGGAAAAAAAAGACCTCGCATTTTCCTATCGAGTCTCCCCATTTCAAAAAATGGAAGGGATGATTCTTTCAGCCTCTTTTGAGCTTGTGCGAAGAGATGATGCGCGAACCTGGCAAAAAACCTTGTTGGAGCAGCGTATAAGAACCCAGCCGTTAAAAGAAAAAAGTGCAGGGTGTGTTTTTCGCAATCCAAAAGATTCTTTGGGGGCGGGCGCACTGATCGATCAGTGCGGTTTGAAGGGAACCTGCGTAGGCGGGGTTGCTGTCTCGGAGATTCACGCGAATTTTTTGGTGAATCGAAGGGGAGGGACCTCTCGCGATGTATTAGATTTAATTGCAATGATTCAAGAGAGAGTGTACCGAGAAACAGGGGTTTTTTTGGAGCCTGAGATTAAAATTGTGACGCCTCATGGATGAGTTTCGTGCCGATCTGCATTGTCATTCCAAATGTTCCGATGGGACAGATTTTCCTTTAGAGCTTTTACAAAAAGCGAAGGCTGCAGAGCTCTCGGGGCTCTCCGTCACAGATCACGACACCATTGCTGCTTATACTCCTGAATTTTTTGAAGAGGCTAAAAAACTTTCCATGGCTATTTTGACAGGAGTAGAAATTTCTTCGGAATTAAATTCTTTGCCTGTCCATATTCTCGCTTATGGGTTTGATGTAAAAAACTCCTTACTGAATGCTTTTTTAGAGGAAATTCGCTCACGACGGGTGACAAGAAACCGCGCCATTTTGAAGCGTTTAGCTGCGTTGAAAATGCCAATTTCTGAGGAGGAGTTGTTTGCTGGTTCCCTTCAGACGATCGGTCGATCGCATATAGCGCAACTGATGCTTAAAAAGGGCTATGTGGCGTCGATTCGGGTAGCCTTTCAGCGCTATTTAAACGACACGGCTTGCTGTTATGTGCCTGGATTTAAGGTGACACCCCAAGAAACTGTGGATCGCATTCACCAAAGCGGCGCTAAAGCTGTCCTTGCGCACCCTCATCTGTATAA
>CAIPFQ010000046.1 GCA_903864395.1 uncultured Chlamydiae bacterium
AAAATAATCAAAATAAAAAGAAAGATCATTCCTTTGAATTGTTACTCGCTCGATTCTACCTTGGGGATGCTTCCTTTACTCCAGATCAAACTCAATTGTTTTTGAATAAATTAACAGACCAAGAGAAAAAAACTCTTGCAGCTTGGGCAGATAAAAAAGGGGGAGCGGCTCTTCGCTCTTTTGCGAAAACCAGATTCAAGTAATTCCGAGACGGAAAACCCGTCTTCGGATAGAGTTGACGAAATGGAATACCTGTTAGTCAATTTTGGGGGGCCTCGAAATTTAGAGGAAGTTCCCTCGTTTTTAGAGGAACTTTTATGCGACAGAGATGTCGTGAGAGCACGCCTTCCTGGCTGGTTGCATTCTTGGTTTTTTCGCAGGATCGCTCGAAAAAGAGCCTTTAAAGTTTCTTGCGATTATGAAAAAATTGGAGGACGCTCTCCCATTTTTTTTGATACGGAAAAAATGAGAGAGGCTCTCTCAAAATCTTTGGGCGCGCCCGTCTTCACCTTTCATCGCTATTTGCCCAGCACGCATAAAGCTTCTTTGGCAGCGATTGAATTGAGCCTGGCGAAAGAGATCTGCGTGATCCCCCTTTTTCCACAATTTTGTTTTGCGACGACAGGGAGCATCGCTCGGTTTTTGACCAAAGGCCTCTCGTCCCAAGTGTGTCATAAATTGCGCTGGATTCGCTCTTACGCCGATCATCCGGCGTTTATTCAAGTCTGGCAAAAAAAAATCTCCGCATTTTTGGAAGAAAAAGGGCTGTGCGAAGCAGAGACGATGCTCCTTTTTAGCGCGCATGGGGTGCCTAAAAAATTCATTGAGGAGGGCGATGTGTATGAACAAGAGTGTCAAACTTCTTTTGCAAAGGTCATGGAGGGGTTTCCTAGCGCCTTTGGGACGCTTTGCTATCAATCAAAGTTCGGTAGAGGGGTGTGGCTAACGCCTTCGACAGAAGAGGTGTGTGCGAAGATCGCTTCATGGAGCTCAGGAAGAGAGTCTATCGTCGTCATTCCGATCACATTTACCTCCGATCATATTGAGACATTGTTTGAAATTGAAGAATTATATCTCCCTTTGCTGCGTCAATATTCCTCAAAAACATATCGCTGTCCTGCTCTGAATTTAGATGTGGAGTGGATAAAAGCTCTCACTGCAATAGCAAAACAGGGTTCGCTTGTCTCTACGGGCTCTTTAATTCGAGGGTAAGGGACTTATTGTATATCTCGACATACTGCTCTGTTGGTTTTTTCCAGCTCCAATCGATTTGCATCGCGTTTTTGACCAAGATTTCTATGGATGAAGGATCTCTCTGAAAGAGGGAGAAGGCAGTTTGCAGACCCCTGCGAACCGATTTTTTTGTGAAGTCGGAAAAAAGAAATCCATTGGATGGGAAGATTGTGTCTTTATGTCCACCAGTGGCTCTCGCGATTGGAATGGTTCCATAGCGCATCGCGATCATTTGCGACAGACCGCAAGGCTCGTAAAGAGAGGGGATGATGAGAAAATCTAAACTTGCGTAGATTTGGTGTGCAAGAGCTTCATTGTATTCGAGGCATAAAAATAAATGAGGGTTGTTTTTCTCCTTTTCTTGCAGAGCTCTGAAATGCTGTTCAATGTCTGGAGACGAGGGGCTGCCGAGTAAAAGAAAGGTACCCCCCATCTGCAGTGTTTCATAAAAAGCCTCTTCGATGAGCTCAGGCCCTTTTTGGATCGCTAAGCGTGTTACAGCGCCCACCCAAGGGCGCCCTGAAGAACTAAGAGTACATTTGTCTCGCAAAAAGGCTCTCATGAGCTCTTTGGCCTCGCAGACTTGCTTGTAAGAGTCTTTTGATCCGTAGGGAGCTACGAGAAAAGAGTCCTTCTCTGGGTTCCATAAATCTTGATCGAGACCATTCAAAAAACCGAAAATTTTTTTTCTATATTTTAAAAATGTCTTTTGGAGACCATACCCAGCCTCTGGAGTGACCATTTCTTTTGCGTATTGAGGAGAGACTGCGACAACCGCATCGGCATAGACGACGCCTCCTTTCAAAAGATTAATGAGTGAGGGCTTGTCAGGGCTGTTATCTTGGAGTTTTTCTGGAACAAGGTATTTTAGGCCGTTGAGACCGATGGCATCCAGGTCCCAGCTTGCACAGAGCCCCTGGTAGGCTGCATTGTGAACTGTAAGCACAATAGAGCGGATGGGGAGGTTGTAAAAATCTCTCGCAAGAACTGCGGCGATGGCGACAGGCCAGTCGTGAAGGTGCAGCACATCAATTACCTCCCTTCTGAGGGAGAGGATCTCGATCGCCGCTTTTGAAAAATAGAGAAAACGGGCGATATCGTCATCGCAGCCATAGATTTTTCCCCTATGAAAATAGCCAGAGGCGTGGCGCGCCTCAACTAAGCTTAAAGGAACTTTTTGAAAAAAGCCCTGCCAAAGGGCGTTTGCGTGGGAAGCTCCTTTTTCAGAGCATTTGAAGTCGGGAATGGACAGCCGTACTTGTTCTAAGGATTTCATGTCTATGCAATCATATTTGGGAAGAATCACCTCTACCGTGTGCCCTTGGCGCAATAATTCTTTTGACAGCCCAATAACAACCTCTCCAAGGCCTCCTGCCTTGGCTAGGGGAGCGAATTCTGTAGCGAGTTGTACGATTTTCATATCCTTTTTTTATCCTGAACTTCCAAGAAAAGTCGAGCGAAAAAAGAGCGAGGGGCGTGCCTATTGCAAAATATTTGCCTCTTAGACTATGATGGTTCCTGTTTTTGTTCTCGGTTAGTGGGGCGTCGCCAAGTGGTAAGGCAGCGGTTTTTGGTACCGCCATTCGGAGGTTCGAATCCTTCCGCCCCAAATAGTTAAGTCTCTTGAGAGAAAGTTTCGCATGGATTCTTCGATCGTTTTGTTTGCGGGATCTTCTCATAAAAAACTTTCTGAGAGTGTAGCGAAAGCTCTCCGTATAGAGCTCGGCTCTATGCAAATAGAGCGGTTTCCCGATGGGGAAATCGGCGTCCAGATTTTGAATAGTGTGAGGGGGCGCGATGTTTTTGTTCTCCAAGCGCCAGCGCGGCGCCCCAACCATTATTTAATGGAGCTTCTCATTATTGCTGACTCTTTAAAAAGAGCGTCGGCGCGCAGCATTATTGCTGTGATGCCCTATTTCCCCTATGCAAGGCAAGATCGCAGGGATAAGGGGCGCGTGCCGATTACTGCGCGGCTAGTGGCCGATTTGCTGGAAAAGGCGGGGGTGACTCGTCTTTTGACGATGGATTTGCATACGGATCAGATTCAAGGTTTTTTTAATATTCCTGTGGATAATCTGTCTGCGCGCTCCTTGTTGGTGCAAGAGGTTCAGCGGTTTGGATTGAAAAATGGGGTGGTGGTTTCTCCTGATGTAGGGAGCAACCGGATGGCGAGAAAGTTTGCTGAGGCTCTTGGGGTGGATCTGGCCATTGTGGATAAGCGTCGCTTAAGTGCGGAAACCGTCGAGGTGAATGCTTTGATTGGGAGTGTGAAGGGGAAGAATGTTCTCTTAGTCGATGATATGTGCTCGACAGGGGGGACCCTTTCTTTGGCGGCGCAGGTGTGCCGTAGTGAGGGAGCGTCTCGTGTATTTGCTGCGCTCACGCATGGTTTATTTGTGGGGACAAAAATGCCCTCTGGGGTCGATCGATTTTTTGCAACCGATTCCGTTCCCCCCCTGGAGAGGAGAGAGGATGTGTTGCAGATCGTTTCTGTGGCCGATTATTTAGCTGAGGCAATGCGATGCATGGTCTCTCAGGGATCTATTTCTTCTCTTTTTAGTCGAGAAGAAGTAAGATTAGAAAGTTAGGATTTTTAACAATTTAAATAGAGGAGCATCGCTTCCCTCTCGTCCTTGAAGGGCGAGGATTTTCGCGATGTCAATTTGATGAAATTAAAGTATTTTTCAAGAACTGTCGGGAAGAAGGGAGAAGTGAACAAACTTCGCCGCGAAGGTTTTATTCCAGCTGTCATTTACGGAAAAGATCACCCTGTTCACCCCATTTTTCTAAAGCAAGAAGATTTTGCGACAATTTTGCGCGGTTTAAAAGCGGGCTCTTTGTCAACCACAGTATTTGAACTGAATGACGGTCATAAAACGCATAAAGCGCTTGTCAAAGAAATTCAGTATCATCGATCCACCTATGCAGTAGAGCATATGGACTTTGCTCTTCTTTTTGAGAATGTGCCAATCACGGTAAAAGTGTCGATCCAGATTTTGGGTGCTGCTGAATGTCCAGGCGTAAAGCTTGGAGGGTTTGTGCGTCAATCGATTCGTTCAATAAAAATTGCCTGTCTGCCAAAAGATATTCCTGCGAACCTGGTCTTTGATATAACGGATATGCAGATTGGTTCCGTAAAGCGTTTATCGGATCTTGTAATTCCCGCAGGCGTTGCGCCCCAAGCAAAAATGAACGAGGTAGCGGTCGTTATTGCGAAGAAAGCGTAATGGTTTGTGAGATTTTGTGGCAGATCGGTTCTTAATTGTTGGCTTGGGAAATCCAGGAAAAGACTATGAAGGAACTCGTCATAATATTGGTTTTGCCTCTCTTGAAGCTTTAGCACGTAGGCATTCTTTGCATTTTCGCCATAAAATGCAGTGGCGCTCTCTAGTGGCTCAAGGGCAAATAGGGGGTGCTGATGTGGTGTTGTTGATGCCCCTTACGTTTATGAATTTGAGCGGGGAAGCTGTGGCTCCGATCGCACGTTTCCTTAACGTGGGGCTCTCTCGCCTCCTTGTCGTGGTCGACGATGTCGCTCTCCCTGTAGGGCAGCTGCGGATGCGCTCCTTTGGCGGCTCTGGCGGACACAATGGCTTAAAAAGCGTGGCGGCTCACCTTCAGACGCAGTCGTTTTTGCGGCTGCGTGTTGGAGTGGGGGATCGAGCTGAGGGAGATTTGGTGAGCCACGTCCTCGGTCGATTCTCTGAAGAAGAAGAAAAACTCGTTCCTAAAATCCTGGAGCGGGCGGCTGTGGCGATAGAGCTATGGTTGGAAAAAGGATTAAACCATGCGATGGAATTCGCGAACCAAAAAGAGACGGATTCCACCTAACCTAAGCAATGGAGCTGAAATGAGTAAGTTAAGAAACGGGCTTTATGAAGGGATGTATATCTTGAGCGCAACGCTCAGCGATGAATCTCGTAAAAAAGCCTTTGATAAAATTGTGGAAGGAATTACCCAAAAAGGGGGAGAAATCCACAAAACGTTTGAACTAGGCCGTCGAAAGTTAGCCTATGAGATTGATGGAAAAAGAGAGGGTTTTTACTATGTTCTTTTCTTTACTACCAAAACCTCCTCGATCGTCGATTTGTGGAAAGAGTACCAACTGCATGAAGATCTGATTCGATTCATGACAACGCGCATCGAGACAGTGCCAGAGACTCTTGAATTTAAACCTCTTAAACAACCGATAGGCTAATTATGTATCCTAAAAAAAATTCCTATAGCAATTCAAGCGGCATAGGGTATGGCGGTGGCAGCAGTGGCGGTCACGGTGGCAGTAGTCATGGTGGCTATGGGGCTCAAGGCGGTAGCATGGGGACGGCAGAGAGTCCTTTTGCTAAAAAAAAGAAGAGCTGCCCTTTTACTTTAGCGAAGTTTAACACGATTGACTACAAAGATATAGAGACACTGAGACAGTTTATTACAGAGCGAGGAAAGATCTTGCCGCGTCGTATTACAGGGGTGTCACACTTTTATCAAAAAGTTCTGAAAAAAGCGATTAAGCAGGCTCGATATATGGCTTTGCTTCCTTTTGCGGCGAAGGAGTAATTTATGAAACAACAATTGCTTTTATTAAAAGATGTAGAGTCTCTTGGTAAAAAAGGGGAACTCGTTTCTGCGAAGCCTGGGTATATGCGCAATTACCTTCTTCCACAAGGATGTGCGGTGGTTGCAAGTCCTAATACATTGCGCAAGCAAGAGCGTCTGCGTGCAGAAAGACAGCAGCAGGCGATCATTGACCGCCGAGCGTCTGAAGAGCTTGCAACGAAAGTTGAAGGAATCATAATCGAGATAAGAGTGAAAGTGGATCCCGAAGGGCATATGTATGGCTCTGTTTCTGCGGCGGATATTGCGCAGCTCTTCCAAGAGAAAGGATTGGCTGTAGACAAGAAAAACATCGCTCTCTCTCGTCCGATTAAAGAGACGGGAGTGCACAAGCTTTCCTTGCGCCTCCAAGAAGGGGTCGTTGTTTCTGCAAATCTCATCATTATTCCAGAAGGAATTCATGGGATAGGCCTCGAGACGGTTGTAGCCCCTCTGCCAGATGAGCTGAAAGAGGGGAAATCGGAGATCTCTGAGTAATTTTCATGGGGAGTTTTTCTTATTTCTCCCCTGCAAAACTCAATCTATCTTTTCGTATTTTAGGGAAGCGTCTCGATGGATATCATGAGATTGCTTCCCTTGTTTCTGTCATCAATTTTGGCGATACACTTACGTTTGAGACCTCTTCCTCTGATGTTTTAACCTGTTCAGATCCTTCTTTGCCTTGCGGAGACTCGAATCTGATTGCGAGAGCTTTGCATCTTTTTAGGGCTCGATCTTCTTTATCTTTTGGGATAAAAATTCATTTAGACAAGCGGATTCCGATGCAAGCGGGTCTCGGTGGAGGTAGCAGCAATGCGGCAACAACCCTTTGGGCGCTGAATGAAAGGATGGGCAGGCCTTATTCTTTAGCGGAGCTTTGTTTTATGGGCGCTTCTTTGGGCTCCGACGTCCCTCTTTTTTTTTCTGAAGGGACTCCTTATTGCAAGGGCCGAGGGGAAATTGTCGAGTCTTGTGATTTCGCGAGTTCTGTAGAGGGATGGATTGTTACTCCCCCCTTTGGGCTCTCTACGCCTCTTGTTTATCAATCGGTTCTCCCCTCAGAAATGGGAAGAAGTGGCTCCCAGGGCAATGATTTAGAGGCTCCTGCGATGCGTCTTGAGCCGCGTTTGCGTGATTTAAAGGAA
>CAIPFQ010000047.1 GCA_903864395.1 uncultured Chlamydiae bacterium
ACCTCCATGAAGAATTCTTGCGCTGCGCCAGGACTTATTGAGAAGTTACTTCCTGAGTCTGTGTGCCCATCTTTTGCGTTCCCTTCATGAAGGAGAGTCTAGCATGAGGGTGTTTTATACTCAAACACATTCAAAATTCGGATAACTGTGTCCGCTGAAAATGGGAGCGGCGAAAAAATCGGCTCTGCCGACTTACCCGTTTAATTTCGTTCATTTGTGTCCCTCTCAGTAAACTCGGCTTTGCAACTTTGTTAGAAATGCGTTCTCGACCGGAATCGAACCGGCGACCTGTCGCTTAGGAGGCGACCGCTCTATCCACTGAGCTACGAGAACATGGGGAGACGCCTCTTGAGTATAATGAGTCGAATGGATTATTCTCAATGGAAAAAGGGTGCACGCAATGCATGCAGATATTGGACTGATTGGGCTCGCTGTGATGGGTCAGAACTTAGTATTGAATATGGCTGATCACGGATTTGCTGTTCAGGTATTTAATCGAACGGCTGCAAAGACCGATGAGTTTCTTCAAGGTCCCGCGCAGGGCAAAAAAATCTTTGGTTCTCAGACCCTAAAATCTTTTGTCGCCGCTTTAAAGCGGCCGCGCCGTATTATGTTGATGGTCAAAGCGGGGGCTCCTGTTGATGCATTTATAGACAGCCTCGTGCCATTCTTAGAAAAGGGCGATATTATTATTGACGGGGGCAACAGTCATTTTCCCGATACTCAGCGCCGCTATGAATCTCTTCGATCAAAGGGACTCCTTTTTGTCGGCGCTGGCGTCTCTGGCGGAGAAGAAGGGGCTCGCCACGGCCCTTCGATCATGCCTGGGGGTAATGGAGAGGCTTGGTCGCATATAAAACCTATTTTTCAAGCGATTGCTGCCCGTTCTGAAGACGGAGAGCCTTGTTGCGAATGGGTGGGCGATGGGGGAGCTGGGCACTATGTCAAAATGGTTCACAATGGCATTGAATATGGCGATATGCAGCTCATTTGCGAGACCTATCAGTTATTGCGGCAAGGAGCCCGTTTTACCTATCTGAATCTTCACGAAATATTTTCTCAATGGAATGAAGGAGTTCTTCATAGCTATTTGATCGAGATCACTTCTGCCATTTTTAAACAACTTGACACCGATGGAAGACCTCTGTTGGAAAAAATTCTCGATGTGGCAGGGCAAAAGGGGACGGGGAAGTGGACGGGGATCGACGCTTTGGATCGAGGTCTGCCACTCACTTTGATCGGAGAGGCTGTGTTTGCTCGTTGTTTATCGGCTTTGAAGGAAGATCGGATGCTGGCTAGCCAAAAATATTCAGCGCCAGAGAGAGCCTTGGCCTCCCCGCCCAAAGAATTTGCCGAGAAGGTAGGGGGCGCTCTCTATGCCGCCAAGATCATTAGTTATGCGCAAGGGTTTATGCTGATGCAGGGGGCCTCTTTTGAGTATGGATGGAAGTTGAATCTAGGGGCCATTGCACTGATGTGGCGCGGTGGGTGTATCATTCGAAGTCGTTTTTTGAAAAACATTCAACAAGCGTATGATAAAAATCCTGCATTGCAAAGTCTTCTTTTGGATCCATTTTTCGTCGAAGAGATTGCAGCAAGGAGTGGGGCGTGGAGACACGTTGTCTCAGAGGGCACTCTTTTGGGAATCCCCTTGCCTTGTTTGGGGTCCTCTCTTGCTTTTTTCGATGGCTATCGAAGCGCTTCTTTGCCTGCAAATCTTTTACAGGCGCAGCGCGATTATTTTGGCGCACATACCTATGAGCGGATCGATCGTCCTCGGGGGCAATTTTTCCATACACATTGGACGGGGACAGGAAGCGATGTTAGCTCTGGTTCTTATACTATATGAATAAGCTTGTTAGGTCGTCACAGAGGAAAGAATCTCCAAAAGCCTTTTCTTAATTAATGGAAGGTCGTTCTTAACGACTTTCCATGTAAGAACCAGATCAACATCAAAGTA
>CAIPFQ010000048.1 GCA_903864395.1 uncultured Chlamydiae bacterium
CCCTCTCTATCGTCATCAAGCCAAGCTCCTTTATAAACTAACTCCCAGCTCGTTCGCTCAGTAGGTCTTTTTCGATCTCAATTTATTTGAAGGGCTGATTGTTTCATAAAGTTGAGGCTAAAATCTACGCTTCGGAGATTTCTTCCTTAACTTTATGAGCAGTTGCCTTTTTGATTAGATATGCGACCTGAGAAGAAGCAACAAGAGCCAGATGAGGGATATCTTTTAATAAGAAAGTGCCTTCTGCCTCCTCACCTCCTTCAAACAATGCGGAATCTGTGCTTACGACCTCATCAGCTTCAGAGGCAATATGATAGAAAGAAGCCCCCCCCTTATAATCTTTTTTTTTCTTTAGCAAGGCACCTATTACTTCGCTATTAGGGCGCATATCGCGCGCATCATAGCTCAAAAAATCTAGGTAAGCGATCCCAGTCCCTTTGAGAGGCGAGCCAAGCGTAATCACCTTCTTCACCTGAGGATAAGAAGAGTTTTCGTTCTTTTCGGACATCAGAAAAGTTGCCTCCGTAGCCACAACTCCGCCTTTAGAATGACCAATTAAGATTAAGTCATTTTTTCCTGTTTTTGTTTTAATGCTCTTAGCCATCTCTGCCACTTGCTCTGCGTAAGCGAGAATCCCGCGTCCAGTCCCTATATTCATCACATAAATAGGCCCAAATCCAGCATCGACAAGCTCTTTTCTTTGATAATCCCAAGTCGATGCAAAACTGAGGTAGCCATTGATCAATAAAATGGGGGTTCCGTTTAAAACGCCCTTCGGTTCCAGGTAGCTGCTTGAAAAAGTCCATGGGAACACCGCTGCCGCCCAGAGCATGGTATTAATTTCTATGGCTAAGGCATAGACGTAACGCATGGGCTTTTCTAGGCACGTATCCTCTGTCCAACGATGGACGAGCACTACAACGGAACTGGCACCATACCAGAGGCTCACAAGCACGAGTCCTGGAGCTGCCAAAGGAAAAATAAAGAGGGACACTGGAGCTAAGGCCATTAGAGCAAGAGAGGCAATAAAATAATTTTTCGCAGAAAAGGAAGTTTCTGGGGGTACATCCAGACTTTTTTTGACGTTCTCATTTATTTTTATCACGAAAATCTTCCTGGTTTCTCCATAGATTATAAAGAAAAGTGCAAAATACAATCAAGGTTAAAAAATTCTTTTGCCATTTAACAACAGATCCTTGCGAAATAGTCGCTCGATGCAGTACACTAAAAAGTTTATCACGAGGCCTATGCATCCACCTTCAGAACAGGGAACATTTTCAGGCGCAACCCTTCTTATTACAGGATCTTGCATCGGTGCTGGAATGATCGGACTCCCCGTTGTAAGCGCCCCTGCAGGGCTCATCCCCTCCACCCTCGCGATGATCCTCTGTTATCTCTTCGCAGTGGGAAGCTCCCTCCTTTTGCTGGAGGCTACACTGTGGTTTGACCGGAGAGTCAATCTCATTTCCTTGGCAAGCTTTGCCTTAGGAAAAGGGGGGATGGCGATCACGTGGGGCTTCTTTTCGTTCCTGTTTTACTGCCTTTTTGTCGCTTATATTGACGGAAGCTCCCAACTATTAAGCGAAGCTATTTTTTATCTTTTTGGCTTTGCCCTGCCAAGGGCCGCTGCAATTTTCATAAGCACGAGCGCCATAGGAATCATTGTTTACGCAGGAACAAAATGTGTCCATTGGATTGCGAAAATTTTTCTTTTCGGCCTCGCTTTTTCTTACTGCGCCCTCATCTCTTTGGGGTTACCAAATATCAAGGGAGAGTTTCTTTCTCATACAAATTGGCCCGCCACCCTCGCGGCGATCCCGATCTTGCTGATTTGTTTTGGCTCTCAAAACTTAATTCCCACGCTCATTTATTATGTAAAAAAGAACATTCGCTCAATGCGCCGCGCAATTTTCCTAGGAAACCTGATCCCCTTTCTCGTCTATTTTCTCTGGAATTTTGTGATCTTAGGGATGGTTTCCGATACAAATATCCAAGGGGACAACATGGTCACAGATCTTCTCCGCAATGCCACACAGTCAGACTCTGTCCTTTTTTTCGCTGCGACATTCTCCTTTTTTGCCATCCTCACACCTTTTATGACCAACACCCTCGCGTTTGTTGATTTTCTCAAGGACGGATTCAAAATCTCTTCCGAAACGAAATACGATCCTCTCATCTACGGACTCGTCTTAATTCCGCCTGCCATCTTCACACTCAGCTATCCCAACTTATTTTTAAAAGCCCTTGGATTTGCTGGAGGATTTGCCGACGTCATTTTATTCGGATGTCTTCCCTCCCTCATTGTTTGGATAGGACGCACCCGTAAAAAGGCGAAAGGAGCCTATAGAGCGCCAGGGGGCAAGGCACTACCTATCGCCATCTTGCTTTTTTCTATCGGAGTTTTGGTTCTCAGGCACTAAAGGCAAATTCAAATAAACTAGTGTGGCATTTTCTTAAAATAATAATCGATCCCATCGGCAATCCCGCGAGCGATTTTTTCCTGATATTCAAGACTTTTTAAATGGATGCGCTCTGTGGGATTAGAAATAAACCCTCCCTCAAACAACACGGCAGGGATTGAACTTTCCCGAACCACGTATTGATTGCCCTTTTTCACGCCTCGGGAGTGAGCGGCGGTGCGACGCAAAGCCCTGCTTAAAATCGCCTCAGCCAATCGCTTCGAGGAGAGAGACCTTTTTTTTTCCTCTTTAGAATCGTGAAAAAAAATCTCCATGCCCGACGGAGTCGGCGTTCGGCAAGAATTAAAATGAATGCTCACAAAAATTGTCGCGCTCGACTGGCGAGCGATTTCGACTCTGCGTGGCAAAGGGACAAATACATCCGTATTGCGCGTCATAACGACATGATAGCCCAATTGATCGAGATATTTTTTGACCAGCCGCGCTGTTTGCAGGGCGAGTCTTTTTTCCTCACAGTAAGGATTTTTCGCCTTCGCCCCTTGATCTGTGCCTCCATGTCCCGCGTCAATGACAATTGTAGGCGTGAACGAAAAAAGCGCACTCGTGGTGATGAGAAATAAAAAAATCCAAAATCGTCGCATACTTCAAACAGAATGACAAAATTCACTTAAGGTTGCAACTCTTATAGCGAAGAGCCTCTCTAGCGACTTCTCGATCATCAAAAGGAATGGCATGGGAACCTATGATCTGAAAACACTCATGTCCCTTCCCCGCAATGCAGACAACATCGCCTGGCTTCGCCTCTGCCACCGTCCTCTGAATCGCCCTCTTGCGATCGAGCTCGATCACAACTTTTGTTTGCGATTTAAAACCCGAAAGAATTTCCTGACAAATCGCCTGAGGCTCTTCATCGCGTGCGTTATCCACAGTAATCATCGCTAAATCAGCCCATTGCTCCGCAGCAGCAGCCATCCCTTTTCTTCTCCCTGGATCTCTCCCGCCACCACAACCGAAAACAACAAAAAGCTTGCCTCTGGAAATTTTTTTCAGCGCGGCCAACACTTGAGAGAGCGCCTCCCCTGTATGAGCAAAATCGACAAACACCTGGACCTCTGAATCCCCACTCACTTTTTCTAACCTCCCTGGAATCGAGGGAATTTTAGAAAAAACAAATTGAATGTCTCGAAGACTTGCGCCCAAGTGCAGCCCAGCAGCGACTGCGGCCAAAAAATTCGAGGCATTAAAATCCCCAATCCATGGGATCGAAAACATTTCCGTCAAGCCTCGATAATCAACTGAGACCCGCATACCCTCAAAGCCCTCAGAGAGGATAGAGCCTCGCACATCCGCGCTCGAAGAAAAACCAAAGCTCATCCCAGGAAGCTCCCCTTGCATAAAAGAGCTCCAAGGGCTCTCTGCGTTGTAAAGACCAAAAGAGGCTTTTTTAAAAAGACGCCTTTTTGCGCTGGCATACTCTTCCATCGTCTTGTGATAGTCGAGATGATCCGGCATGAGATTTGTAAAAATCGCAAGGGCAAAAGAAATTTCATCGACTCGTCCCTGATGGAGCCCATGAGAAGAAACTTCTAAGACGGCAGATCTACAGCCCGCGCTCGCCATTTCTCGCAACGTTTTTTGATTGCGAAGCACATCGTGCGTCGTGAAAGAGGAAGGAAACCGTTTTTGTCCAAACGCGACTTCAATGGTTCCCATGAGTCCTGATGGCTTGCCAAGACCTTCCAAAAGATGTTTTAACAAATACGAAACCGTGGTTTTTCCCTTCGTTCCTGTCACCCCTGCCACCCAAAGGTCGCGAGAGGGAAAATCATAATAGCGAGCGGAGAGAAGAGCCTCTATGCCTTGAGGGCTTTCGCAAAGAATTTGGGTTTGGGTCAAAAAGGGATTATAGATGTCAGTAACAAAGGCCACAGCCCCCGCGGAGATCGCTTGAGAAATAAAATCAACCCCGTGATTTTCTCTCCCTTTTTTTGCAATAAAGAGGTTGCCTGGGCAAACAATTCTGGAATCGGAAGCAATGCCAGTCACTACCACATCCTGGCTTCCTCTTACTTTAAGATTGGGTATCCCCTGAATCAGCCGCTTAATTTTCAATGCGTTCGCCTAATAATCGATAAGATAAGAAAATTTACCCATGTATCTCGACTTTGCAACTTTTTTGGGTTGGATGCCTCGGGATATTTGTTCTCGGGGGCGTTATTTAAATCGGGAAGGGGTTAAAAACCCCTGCCTGGTTTAAATAATCGCCCAGTTCGACCATAGGTCGAACGTCCGAG
>CAIPFQ010000049.1 GCA_903864395.1 uncultured Chlamydiae bacterium
AGCCAAGGCAGGCAGCCCACAAAAGCTGCAAAGTCGAGTTAACGTTCAAGAGTAAAAAAGGAGTTACATTTAGTAAAATGAAGGAATTCGCGTGTATTCCTAATACAAATGAAAAAAACAATATTTAATATACTGCGACGAAAACGAAAAAATTATCTCCACTTCCAGCTACTTTAGCTTCATTTGGAACATATTCAAATAAATCCAATATTAATCAACTACCAATTCACATGAACACCAGGCTCTACTGGGAGAAATGTTTCAAAAGGAAGATTTTTCTTGCGCATGGCCAAATACAGATCGTAGGGAGGGCGATCCATGGGCTCATCCGATAAACAAAATGTTTTCCAATGCATTCCCAAACTAAGGCGAGATTTTACATCGCAATGAATCTCAACAGCCTCAATGGGGCTGCAATGAACGGGCTGCATAAATTTTTCAGGAATGTAAGTGCCAATTGGAATAAGGCTCAAATCCATAAAAGGCCATTTTGCCCCGATCTCTTTAAATTGAATTGGATTATAACCAGTATCTCCTGTGAAATAAAAGCGTTTTCCCTCTGTTTCAAAAACGTATCCATTCCAAAAAGTCTTATTTTGATCCCATAAACCGCGTCCTGAAAAATGCTGTGCAGGGACTGCTGTTACAAGGCTTTTTCCCAAAGAAAAAGATTCCCACCACCCCAGCTCTTGCACTCTTTGAATCCCTCTGCGATGAAACCAACGCGAAAGCCCTAAAGGCACAATCCATTGCACATGAGGATGGAACGCATGAATATGGCGCACCGTCTTCGCATCAAGATGGTCATAATGGTTATGACTGATCAAAACAATATCAATGGGAGGAAGATCGGCCAAAGCCATCGGAACATCGTGGTGCCGTCTTAGAGACCGAATCGGAACGGGAGAGCAATAAGGATCCCAGAGAGGGTCTGTAAGAATACACACGCCATTCATCTCAAGCAAAAATGTCGAATGCCCAATCCACAACGCATAAGGCAAAAAGCTCTCAAAAGACGGAGCTGCGCTAGGGTAAGAAAAGTTAAATGGAAAAAGCTCTCGCGGAACTTTTTCGTCATAGCGCCCCGTTTTCCAAAGAACTAAATCCCAAAACGAGCGGCGCAAATCCCCGCCGTAAGGGTTCTTATAACGTGTACCCATATCCTGCAAAATACATAATTCTTAATTTTTCACAACCCCCAGGTTCTACGAAATCTTACAAAATATCTTGCAGCCCACTAGATTTCAAGAAGATAAAATATATCTACCCATTTTTAAATTGGAGGCTGGTATATTAACTCGACTTTACAACTTTTGTGGGCTGCCTGCCTTGGCTATTTGTCCATGGACAAGTCTCCCGAGACATCCAACCCAAAAAAGTTGCAAAGTCGAGATTAAAAGACAATTTCTTTTGAAGGATATGCAAGCGAAAGGAAATCTTACCCGCTACTCAGAGGGCGGCATCAAAGAGCTTTGGGTTATCTCTTTTCCTTTAATGCTCTCCACGCTTTCCATGCTTCTGACGAATTTTGTCGACCGCATTTTTTTGACCCATCATTCTCTCCATGCTTTAAACACTTCCGTCAATGCTTCCACACTAGCCTGGGCGTTTATGTCGGGGATCGCCATGGTAACCGCCATGTCTGAAGTTTTTGTCGCGCAATACAACGGGGAAAGAAAATTCAAAAATATTGGATCTCCTGTCTGGCAAATGCTTTGGGTCGCAGCAGGGTCCTCTCTTCTTTGCTTTCCCTTAGCTCTCTATGGATCGCCTCTATTTTTTCAAGAAAAGGAGGAAATTTTCTGTTTTCGCTCTCTTCTTTTATTTACTCCAAGCTACGCTTTAATGATCGCTTTGTACGGCTTTTTTGTAGGGCAAGGAAAGACGCGGCTTCTCATTTGGATCTCCGCCGTCTCTAATGGGTTGGCGATCTGGCTCGACTACCTTCTTATTTTTGGCTGGAGCGATTGGATTCCTTCCTTAGGCGTTAAAGGATCTTCGATAGCGATTTGCTTTGAATATTTTTTTGAATCAACAATCCTTCTTTGTATATTTCTCAGTAAAAAAAACCGACTCGATTTTGGCACAGGAAATTGGCGCTTACAGCCGACAACAATGGTTCGATGTTTAAAAATTGGCCTGCCTCAAGGGGTTCTTTGCGCGCTTGAATTTTTTGGCTGGAGCTGTTTTTACTGGATGATGACCTCTTTGAGCGAAAAACATATCACTCTATCGAGTCTGTGCCAAAGCTTTACGTTTCTTTTTTCGTTCTTTTTCGATGGGGTTTACCGCGCTGTCGCGGCGATCGCAGGGAATTTCATCGGAGCTAAACGCCCCCATCTCATCTTTAAAGTCCTCTCTTCAGGATTTCTTCTTCTCTCCTATTTTTTCTTAGTCAGTTTAAGCCTTTTATTTTTTAACCCTGTCCAAGTGGGCCCTGAATGGCAAAGCTCTTTAAAAACCTGTATGGCGCTCTCTTTTCTCTATCTTTTTTTTGACGGCATGCGCTGGGTAATCAGCGGCTTATTGATTGCAGCTGGCGACACACTATTTCTTCTCTTTGTCGGCACGCTCTCTCTATGGCTTTGCCTCATTATCCCCACCTACGCCATCGTCTATCGAAATCACTTAGCTGTTGAATACGCTTGGGGCTTCAGCGCTGCCTACACAGGACTTCTTTTTCTGATTTGTTTTTGTAGGTTTAGGTTTTTCTTCTCACCGCAGCGGGTGCTGTAATCTCTGGGCATCCAAAAAACTGAATAGGCCCTGGATATTGATAATCGTCTTCGAACCTCCAAGAAGAGCGTTTAGAAGAAAGCTCCAAGAAAGAGGGCGAAGACAGATCGACCAGAGCTTTGTGAATGACTGGCTTTTCTTTTCCTTGGCGCCTCTCCAGTCCCATGAGCTGGATGATCGGAACCATTTTTGGCTTCCAATGAGAGACTGAAGAAGCTAGATTTTGAAGGGCGCAGATCATCCCTGTGAGATGATCTCGAATCGCGAGAGCGGCCAGAAGCCCCAGGGAATACGCATAATTCGCATCAAAGTTTGTCGGAAAGCAGGCTCTTCCCTCATAGCCGAGAAAATGATCTTGCGCAGAAAATTTTCCTGAAAAGTTTTTCGCTTTCAGCTCTTTTTTCACAAGATCGAGAAATAAAAGCTGCGTATCAATCTGTGAAACTTGCACATTGCCATGGGGGTCTCGATCAAGAAGAAGCTGTTGTTGAATCGAGGCGGGAAGTGTTTCAAACAGTGCCTTTTCATCCCCTTTTAGCTGTTCCATCGGAGCTTCGGGATACAAGACTAAGGCAGAGTTAAGAGCGTCAATCAAGGCGCGCATTTCGGGGATAAACTCAATCAGCCCTTCGGGAATCAAGAAAACGCCATATTCTTTGCCCGCTTGCGCTCTTTGCAAAATCACGCTCACCATTTCGTCTACCATAGAAGAGAGCGATTTTCGCTCTTCGCCCAAAAACACGAGGTTTGGATGCGTTGCCAGAGCGCATTCTAAGACGATGTGAGACGCGGATCTGCCCATCAACTTAATAAAATGATAATATTTTTTCGCCGACGCAGTATCGCG
>CAIPFQ010000050.1 GCA_903864395.1 uncultured Chlamydiae bacterium
GATCTAGCGCAAGAGATTCTCTCTCCTTATCATCTAAGGGCTGCGTTTCAATGAGTTTGAGAATTATTGGCGGAAAATTTAAAGGACGCTCTATCGAGGCTCCGCCAGAGAACACGACAAGGCCAACGCAGGGGATGCTGCGCGGCGCTGTCTTCAATATCTGCCAACACACCATCGTCGGGGCTCGCTTTCTCGATCTTTTCGCTGGGAGCGGCGCAATGGGGATTGAGGCAATCAGCCGTGGGGCGATCAGCGCAACCCTTGTCGAAAAAGATCGGCAAGCCGCTTCGATCATCCGGAAAAATATGGCCGCTCTGCATCTTTCCACAGAGATCGAGCTGATCTCTAGCGAGGCTCTTTTAGCTCTGAAGAAAATAAAAATCTCCTTCGATATCATCTACCTAGATCCTCCTTATGAGCTTCCTTGCGCACCCTTCGTTCAAGAAATCATACAATATAAACTTTTAGCTCCCTTAGGCACCCTCTTTATTGAGGAGAGCTCCACAAAAAAAGCCATAAGAGCCCCTTCATTCTCCTCTCTGACACTCATCAGCAGCCGCAGAGTCGGCTCTGCGCTTCTTCACCAATACGAGGCACTCCATGCTCTCTTATGACGACCAAATCAAGCTTTTAGAGCGCATCGCATCGCACCGAGAGCCTTGGCTCGATCCGTTATTTCTTTTTCTAAACTACCTCGATACGCCCTATTTTCCTCTCATCCTGATCCCTTGTGTCTGGCTCTTTTTTTCTTCTCGATGGGCCTTTCGACTCGCTATTTTATTTCCAATCAGTTGGTTGATCAATACGGAGGCAAAACTGTTTTTTGATTTGCCAAGGCCCATTGAAAAAATTCCAATGATTGCAATGATCCCTATTCACTCCCCTGGATTTCCAAGTGGTGCTGCGCAAACCTCCATCCTTTTGGGAAGTCTTTTGATTTATGCCTGGAAAACAAAAATCGCGAAATGGATTGCGATCCCCTACATTCTTCTCATGAGTTTTTCCAGACTGTATTTAGGCGTTCATTACCCAACAGATATTTTGGGTGGGTGGGCCATAGGGTTATTGATTTTTTTTCTCTATCTTTGCGCCGAACGAAGAGCCGAAAAAGGCCATCGTCTCTAATCCCCTTTTTGAATGATGGATTAAATCGGCATCAAATTGAATGCAGCCCGGTTCGAAAAGGAGAATCACGCAAGAGCCGCCAAAAGAAAAAAAGCCTTTTTCACTTCCCTTTTCTACAGTTGTCTCAGGCAAATAGGTTTGGTGGATGGAGCCCACGCAAGTAGCCCCCACTTCGATATAGAGCAAAGAGCCAAAATCATCGGTGTGGATCTCCGTTACCGTTCGCTTATTTTCCCAAAGAATTGAAAGTCTTTGGCGCAAAGCCACCGGATTCACGGAAAACAAAAGCCCTTCCACGGGACGCGCTTTTTTTGGAACGCCTTTGCTAGGAAAATGGAATCGATGATAATCGGTTGGACACAGCCTAGCCACGAGCATCGAGCCTTGCTCAAAACGTTCGGCTAAAGCTTTTTCACCTAAAAGAGAGAGTAAACAAAAACGCTGCCCCTTCACATAAAACCCATCGGAGTTTTGTATATTCTGAAAAGCGAGGTAGCGACCATCTGCTGGAAATACAAGGCGCTTTGGATCAGGGTCGATCGGCCGGCTCTCTTTTTTCAGCTTTCGAATGAAAAAGTCATTGAATGAAGCAAAATTTTTTTCGACAAACTCTGTTGGATCAATTGCGAAGGCAGCGATAAAGGGAGCAATTTTTTTCTGACTGCTGGGGTTCTTTTGCAAAAGCCCATACATCCTGGAAAACCAAGGAACGCGCACTAGAAGAGGGAGGAAGAAAAAGGAAAAAAGGCGTGAGAAAACTGTTTCTCCATAGAGCAAGGAAAGAGCCCACCGTCCATAGATTTTTTCTTCCTCCCTTTTCCCCGTACGCCGATCGATGTATTCAATCCTTTGCATCAGACAGAGTATAACGATCTTTCGAGAAATTCGAAAAAGAATTTTTTTCTAAAAGTTTTGAGCGTGAGTGAACCCAGGCATGAATGCCTGGGACTGTATTGGTTTGGGAGGGGACTTCGAGCCCCTCCTAATCCGTTTTTTGAAAAGACCCCGCCCTTAAGGGCGGGGTCTCCCGCTTCGGGATCAAGGTCTTAACCCAAGTTCGCCGGCACCTCTGTTTTTTTAGTTATGTAACAAGATTATATTCAAGGATTTGCACTAAGTTAACAGCATTACCGATACGCTTGAAGTGAAAACTTGACAGGAGACAGAATGCCTCAGACCGTTGCATCTTTACCACAAGAAATCTTAAATGTATAAACACAAAGATTTTAAAGAATCTATCGAGATTCAATCCTGCGATTTGCTATAATTGTGATGCCATGGACGACAATACAATCTTAAAAGAAGAGATCGCCAAACGACGCACGTTCGCGATCATCAGCCACCCTGATGCAGGAAAGACCACGCTCACAGAAAAGCTGTTGCTCTATTCGGGCGCGATCCATACCGCGGGCATCGTCAAGGGAAGGAAGGGACGCAAAGCTGCCGCCTCCGACTGGATGGCCATGGAACAAGAGCGCGGGATCTCGATTACCTCCTCCGCAATGCAATTTACCTATAAAGACACGATCATCAATGTGTTAGACACCCCTGGCCACGAAGATTTTTCCGAAGACACCTATCGCACCCTGACAGCCGCCGATTGCGCGATCATGGTCATTGACGCTTCAAAAGGGGTTGAAAAACAGACCCGAAAGCTCTTTGAAGTGTGTCGGTTAAGACAAATCCCCGTCCTTACCTTTGTCAATAAAATGGATATGCCAGGCAGAGAGCCGCTCGATCTCATGACAGAGGTGGAAAACGTTTTACAAATTGAATCCTATGCTATGAATTGGCCGATTGGATCGGGCAAGCAATTTTTGGGCGTAGTGGACAGAGCCTCTCCAAACCAACTGTTGGAATGCCTTTTTTTTACGAAAACTTCGACGGGGGGGGCGCAAAAAGCGGATATCAATCGAAAGCCTTTCGATTCCAAAAACGCTCGGGACAAAATCGGCCAGGAAGAGTACCAAAAGCTCCTCGAAGAGCTCGATCTTCTCAATCTTGCAGGCAATGCCTATTCCCATGAAAATTTTCTTCGCGGCAAAGTGACCCCCGTGTTTTTTGCTTCCGCTCTCACCAATTTCGGCGTGGAACCTTTTTTCGACGCCTTTATTCACCTCGCCCCCTGCCCTCACTCGCGATTCGCGGCATTGCCCAATGGAGAAGAGATCGAGATCGATCCAGAAAAAACGCCATTTAGTGGCTACGTCTTTAAACTGCAAGCGAATATGGACAAAAGACATCGCGATTCTATGGCCTTTATTCGAATCTGCTCGGGGCGCTTTGAGAGAGATCTCATTGTAAAAAACCATCGCCTCAATAAAGAAATCCGCCTGTCGCGCCCCCACAGCATGCTGGCAGGGGAAAGGACAACGCTCGATTTCGCCTATCCAGGGGATGTGATCGGGGTCATTAACCCAGGCATTTTTTCTATCGGCGATACCCTCTCCGTCTCAGGGGGATTCAACTTCAAACCCCTCCCACAGTTCCAACCCGAGATTTTTACCAGAATCTACCCTAAAGATGTGGGCAAAAGAAAATCGTTCGATAAAGGGGTTCAGCAACTAGCCGATGAAGGAGCTATCCAAAGGCTCTTCTCCCCTGAGCGCGAAGGAGATATCATCTATGCGGCGGTAGGAAAACTCCAATTTGAAGTCATGCAATATCGGCTTAAAGACGAATATGGGGTCGAAACGACCCTCTCTCCCCTTCCTTACCAGTGCAGCGCATGGATTCTCGGCGATCTCAAAACATTCATAAAGTCTTCCAGCTCAACAATTATGCTCGATAAGGAAGGACGCCCTATGATCCTTTTTACGGGCACTTGGGACAAGCAATATTGTACAAAACAAAACCCCCATCACCAGCTCGTTGACGTTCTTGTATAACTACAAATAATTATTTCAGTATTATTTTATTATATTTTCGTGCACAATAAAGGCGTGAGAACTCACCAACCTTCTTCTGCTTTGCCATTATTTAATGGAATAATTTTAGGGAGCTTATCCTTGATTGAGGCTTTATTCAAAAATGTATGGGAGGTTGGAGAAAAAACTTTTAAGCTGATCACTGGCCAAGGAGACAATAACTCCGTTCTCAGAAAAGAAATTCTCTGGGCCTGTGCTCGAATCCTTTATTGTCCGATTGCTATTGTTCTCAATACAATAGCTTCACTCTTCTGCCTCATTCCGTGGAAAAACTTTCGTTCCCCCAATGAACCTCTTCCCTATGTTTACGATCCCCTATTTCGGGCATACTATAAGATGGACTACACAGGAAGCTTTGAATCTGCAGAGAAAATCAATTACATAGGTCTAGAGGAGGAGGAGGAGGAGGACCAAACAAGATCTTTGAACTCTTTTGAAAACCCCAGTAGCAATATCTGGCTCAAGTAAATTTGATTACAACCCCCCCCCTTGAATGTTCTCTCATTTCCTCTCAATTTCTTTTCCGACACACCCTTAATGACGAGGCTCTTAAAAAATATAATACAGCCATGTCGCTTGTGATTGAAAATATTCACAAGGAATCGAAAGAAATGAGACAATTGTATCGTCCCGATACGCTTCCATAAGATACTTATATTAAACGACATAATATTAAATATTTTCATTTACACACAGCATTATATTGCAATTTTACAACGAAAATGTAAGAATGAGACTCAAAATCACAATTGAGTTGTAAGAATGCGACACCTAAAGCGCTTGTTAAAAGTAC
>CAIPFQ010000051.1 GCA_903864395.1 uncultured Chlamydiae bacterium
ACGAGAAAATATCCGTTTAAAAAGCACTGAATCAACAGCTTGCTATTGGACAAGAAAAAACAAAAGAAACACAACGGAGCGCATTGAATTAAAAAAATTCGACCCAGTTCTCCGCAAGCACGCTATCTTTAAAGAAGCTAAATAGCGACTTTGCGTGTTTGAACTCCAGGTTGCCCTCAAATACCTAGTTCCTCGCAAAAAATCGCTCTCCACAGCGCTCATTTCCGCTCTTTCGGTTCTTGTCGTATCCCTCGTGATCTGGCTAGTTCTCGTCTTTTTGTCCGTAACGAGCGGAATGGAAAAAAACTGGATTCACAAGCTGACGGCTTTGCACGCGCCCTTGCGAATCACCCCCACAGAAACATATTATCACTCCTTTTACTACCAGGCGGACGCTCTCGCAGAAAAAGCAAGCTATTCGCTCAAAACACTCGGAGAAAAAGCAGCGAGCGCCCACGCCTCCGATTACGACGAAACGAGCGATCCAGAAATTCCTGCCCATTGGGCGCTTCCCGATCTCAAGGCCGACGGAACCTTGATCGACCCCGTAAAAATCGCAATCGCTGAATTAAAAAATCTCGCGCCAGAAATTCCAGGCCTCGCCTTTCAAGACTATGAAATCAGCGGAGCTCTTCTGCGCATCTCCCTCGCTCACGGCACATCTCTCTCTCAAATGACCTACCTCCTCTCGTATTCAGATCAAAACCCCCACCTCCCCTCTCTTCTCCTGCCCATTGAACCTAGCAACACCGCTCTACTCGACCCCTCTCTCGCCCCTATTTTCTTGCCCAAAAGTTATCAAACCCAAGGGGTGCGGGTGTACGATCGCGCAACACTGAATTTTCCTTCGATGGCAGCGGCCTCTTACCAAGAACAAAGAATCTGGGCCCAAGTGCATGGCTTTTACGATCCAGGCATTTTGGCCATAGGCAATAAGTGCGCCCTAGTTCCCCACGCCATTACCAGATCCATCGCATCGAACAGCCAAACCATCTCTCCCGATGGCACTCCCACAAACGGTCTTTTTGTCTGGTTCAAAGACTTTTCTCAAACAGAGACTGCGGCAAAAAAAATTGCCGAACGCTTTGAAAAAGCGGGCATTGCGCCCTACTGGAAAATTTCTACGTATCGCGATTTTGAATTTTCGAAAGATCTCATGCTACAATTTCAAAGCGATCGGACGCTCCTCCTCCTCATCGCCTCCATCATTCTCATCGTCGCCTGTTCCAATATTATTTCGCTCCTTGTCCTCCTTGTTAACGACAAGAAAAAAGAGATCGCGACACTGCAAGCGATGGGAGCCTCATTTTGGAGCATCGCTGCGATTTTTGGTTTTTGTGGCTTTATCATGGGCGCCCTTGGATGCCTTTTCGGCAGCCTTGCAGCACTGGCGACCTTGCATCACATCGACGGACTCGTTTCCTTCCTGAGCTATCTTCAAGGGCGCAGCGCGTTTCAACCCGCGTTTTTCGGTCAATCCTTGCCAAATCAACTCAGTGGCGAAGCCCTTCTTTTTGTCCTCCTAGCGACCCCCTTGCTCTCTCTCATCGCAGGCATCATCCCCGCGCTAAAAGCCAGCAGAGTCCACCCCTCCGCCACTCTGAGGTCAGAATGATTTTGCGCTGTGAAAACCTTAAAAAATCCTATTTTTCTCCAGAGCGCGTCGATATCCTCTCCAATATTTCTCTCACCTTGCGCCCTGGAGAGTCCGTAGCGATTTGCGGACGCTCGGGGATAGGAAAAACGACGCTTCTTCACATTCTCGGCACATTAGAGAGCGCCGATAGCGGTCTTTTAGAAATCGAAGGCGTTGTCTGCACGCGCTCTAGTGCTGCAAAAATTCGCAAACACTCCATCGGCTTCGTGTTCCAAGCCTTTCATCTTTTAGAAGATTTTAGCGCGCTAGAAAACGTCCTCATGCCTGCAAAAATCTTGCGACGCCCCTTTTCAAGAAAAGAGGGTCTAAAACTTCTTGAAGCTGTGGGACTCGTTGAGCGCGCCGATTTTCCTGTCAAACTGCTTTCAGGCGGCGAAAAACAAAGAGTCGCCATCGCCCGCGCGCTTTGCAATGACCCAAAACTCATTCTTGCCGACGAACCCTCAGGAAACCTCGATGCTGCGAACGCAAGCTCTATCGGGACCCTTCTTCTTTCTGTTGTCAAAGAAAGAAAAAAAAGCCTCATCCTCGCCACTCACGATGCTACCCTCGCTTCTCTTTGCGATACAATCTATTATCTTCGAGATGGCTCCCTACACACTCATTGAGTCGCGTCTTGCACAATTTTTATTCTGACACATTTATTTGACTGTAGGGCTGTTTAACTCGACTTTGCAACTTTTTTGGGTTGGATGCCTTGGCTATTTGCCCCCGGACGTTCGACCTATGGTCGAACTGGGCGATTATTTAAACCAGGC
>CAIPFQ010000052.1 GCA_903864395.1 uncultured Chlamydiae bacterium
ATCGGGAAGGGGTTAAAAACCCCTGCCTGGTTTAAATAATCGCCCAGTTCGACCATAGGTCGAACGTCCGAGGACAAATAGCCAAGGCAGGCAGCCCACAAAAGCTGCAAAGTCGAGTTTAAGCTTGTTAGCGCGCGAGGAACCGCTTGGATTTCATCGAAAACTAACAAATCCCTTTCAAGATCAATTGTCTTTTGAAAATAAAATTCCAGTTCTCTCACAATTTTTTTTGGATCAAGATTCTCTTCAAAAATTTTTTCAAGGCCTAGATCTTTTTCGAAATTCACAAAGTGAACGGAAGCAAAATATTCCTTTCCAAATTGTTGCAATAAGGTTGTCTTCCCAACCTGTCTCGCTCCACTTAAAATAAGCGGTTTGCGATCTTTCTTTGTTTTCCCTGGAGTTTGGACTAATTTCGCGTCGAGGCGACACAAAATCAGTTCGATTTTGTCTCTTTCGATCTAACATCGAATAGGAGCGGGACGAATTCTTGACCAAATCCTCCGTATGCGCGGAAGTCTTTCTTTAGATTTAGATTTTCCTCGAGTTAGAAATTTCTTCTGTCGTTCTGATAACTCTCGCCTTATGGATGGGGGCTCTTCTTTTGCAGTCGATTTCCGGATCACAGGACAATCTGGTCTTTCTCCGCTTTTCTGTCCTAACTGTCTTCCATGGGATTTTCCTCGGGGTTTGGGAACAGGGGCGGGTGTTCCAATCTCCTGGATTATTCGAGCATAGTCTCTTTGTACCTGTGATGGGCGTTCAATAGAACTAAGAACCTGAATCTTTTTCTTTTCCCAGGGATAGCGCACAGCTGATGCGAAGGATCGGGCATGGTAGAGCATATTGTATGCTAAAAGACCTATCCAATGCCAGTTTTCTTCATGATAGGTTTTGCATGTTTGCGAATTTACCAATTGCAACCGCTGCTTTCCAAAGCGAAAAAAATGCTCTATATCATATCTCCTTCCGTAGAAAATATGAGCGTCTTTGCTGCGAACTTCTCGACGCCTGGCACCAACGATGATCACCCAAAGAGGGCGTCGATACACTGGGTTTCCTTTGTGGTCTGTTACGGTCACCTTCAATAAATCAAAAGGATGTTCATGGGTTCGCTCTTCTTTTGAACCTTGCATAACGACATCATTCCACCGTTGTAATAGAACGTGGTGTTTTCTGCCCTTCCGAGTGGTCATTGTCGTCACTTCTTCCAAATCTGGTGCAGATGGAGCTTGAAGCACTAATTCTTCACCATACTCTTGAGGGCGACCTCTTCGTGTTTGACTATTGGGAGTCGGTAATCGAAAAAACTTCCGATTGCTCCTCACCCTAGCGATTTGGACGGTATTGGGCCACTTATTGACACCAATCACACAGTTTTTAGTGCTGTATGCAGCGTCTGTGACGCTGATGCAAAAATGAGCTTGAAAATCTGTTCGACAGACAATCTCCTCTAATTGTTCAAGCCCCACCCGAGATCCAGATTGATCAGACCGAACTCGCCTGATTGATAGCGGAACTACCCAATGTAGATTTAGATCCTCCGATTGGTTTGGTAAATGAACCAAAACGCTGTACTCATGACCTATGGTAATAGGCTTTTGACCTGGCACATGATTGGGGGCATGAACATTTGTACGATCCGCTACCTTACTCGCGTAGATCCTCGAGTTAGCGGTGCAATCGATCGCAAATAAAACGAGACTTTCTTTCGGTAAACTGTGGGAGCACCCCTCTGCTATCAGTTGTGTCACTTTGAAAGATTGCTTTTGTCGCTCTGCATCCGTTGGCGGTGTTTTTAAATTTGTCCGAAACAAACTGCTCAGCACATCTGTGATGCTAGAATAAGTTCTGCTAAACAAATCGGACAGACTCACTTTTACCACACTATCTGCAGTAGTCGTTGCGGCCACGGCATCAATAAGATCCATTGTCGCTCCAGCCCTGTATGGAAAGAGCTGAAATAAACGGTGACGGAAAGTTTGGAATTTAGCTACGATTGATTCGATCATGGGATTTTTGGTTCCTTTTTTTTGTATTTGCAACAAAAAATTCCAACCCATGATCAATTTTTTGACAAGAAGTTTTTCCAAATTTTACTGAAAAACTAGATAGCTGTTAGCCAATGAGGTCCAAAATCGAACTGATTTTGTGTCGCCTCGACGCGAAATTAGTCCAAACTCCAGTTTTCCACTGCAAAAGCTTTTCTAAGGCAAATCGTCTCATAATCCATATTTTCGTCAAAAATGCCGTTTTTTTCCACAGTTTTTCGTCAAAAATGCCGTTTTTTAACAGTACAAATAAAAAAGCCAGATTAAAGATGAATGTTCTTTGTTTTTTAGCCAAAAATACGAGATAATGTGTTTGAAAAAAGGACAATAAAAATGAAACGCCTTATAGACCAAGAACTTAAGAAATGGAAAGATTCACCAGGACGCAAATCGCTGATTCTCAGAGGGGCTAGGCAAGTTGGAAAAACTTTTTCCGTCAGACAGCTCGGAAAGAGCTATCCTGATTTTTATGAAATTAACTTAGAAAGACGCCCCGAGCTTCATGCTATTTTTGAACAAAATCTCGATCCCGTCCGCATTTTACGCGATCTCACAGTGGATCGAGGCGTGGCGATCCATCCTGGGCAAACACTTCTTTTCTTTGATGAAATTCAAGCCTGTCCACAAGCTATGATCAGTTTACGCTATTTTTATGAGGAAATTCCAGAACTCCATCTCATCGGCGCAGGCTCCCTCCTCGAATTTGCCATCGCATCGCTCGGGCTCCCCGTGGGGCGCGTACAAACACTCACAGTCTATCCGATGAGTTTTGCAGAATTCTTAAACGCAAAAAAACAAACTTCTCTTCTTCAAGCCATCTATGACGAAATAGATCTTTCAGAGCCCCTACAAAATAAAGCGATTCAACTGCTTTCCGAATATTTTGTCATTGGGGGATTTCCTGAAATCGTCGCCAGCTGGGCTCTAAAAGAAGATCCTCTCGAAATTAAGGATAAACTTAGCACGGCGATCACTACGTATATCCAAGATTTTGAAAAATACGCAAAAAAAAATCAGCTCAAGTATCTAAACTTACTATTGCAGCACATCCCTCTGCAAGTCGGCAAAAAGTTCAAATTTCAAGGGATCGGAGAGTATCGAAAAAGGGAACTTGCCCCCTGTCTTGAGCTCATGGAAAAAGCACATATCCTCCATCGCGTATACTATACAACAGGACAAGGGATTCCATTAGGCGCTGGGACAGATTTAGATCACTACAAAATCATTCTCTTCGATGTTGCCATGACACAACAACTCTTAGGGCTCGATCTCAAGGGCTGGTTTCTCAATCCAAAACAAACGTTCATTAATCAAGGAGCCCTCGTCGAAAGCTTCATCGGACAAGAACTCATTGCCTACGGATCTCCCGAAACGCGAGGGGCTCTTTTTTATTGGCAAAGAGAAGCGAGAGGCAGCGAAGCTGAAGTGGATTACCTTTCCCTCCTTGAGGGACAAGTCATTCCCATCGAAGTGAAATCGGGAAAAGGGTCTACTTTAAAAAGCCTTCACTCCTTCCTAGCCTCGCACCCCAAAAGTCCTTACGGCATTAAAAGCTCTTTGGAAAAAAAGAGCTGTTTTGAAAATATTTTGTCGATCCCTCTCTATGCAGCTTTTCATTTAGTCGATGGAGGAAAAGAAAGAGTCAAATTCTTGTTTTCTTAGGCGCGTCCCCTCGTGCTGTAGTTAAAACGCTCCCAATACAGCGTTGGATACAAAGCCTTGCCAGTCCCAGAGCGCGCTCCGCAATCGCGCAGCCACGCCGACATCGCATAGCCAATGCGCGTTCGGCTCGTCTGGTTCATAAACATGTCGAGGGGCAACGTGATGGAAAATCCCTTGTCATAGTAGCGTTGATAGTTCACAACGTCATTTGCATTCGTCCAAGAATACCAAAGCCCAAAACGGAGGCCGCTCCGAAAGGTTCTCGCCCCCTCAAATCGAATCCCTTTATCGCGAGCTAAAAATTGTCCCGCGCTAATTTTGAAATCAAGGTTAAAGGGCCGATATTGATAGTAAAAGTCGACGAAATACTGCACCCCTGTATAGGGAAAATACTGCCATCCTTCAGACGTTAACTTACGCACTTTCTGAAAGCCCATACCAAAATACTCTCGTTTTAAAAGAGTGGCCGCCTCAAAGCCGATCGCCCAATTAAAATTCACAGGGTAGTAGAGATTTTCCAAAGAAACTCCCGCATAGGCTGTTTCAAAATAGCCTGCGGCAAGGCGAGAAAACCAACCACTGCCCCAGTTAATGCTTTTTTGCAAAAACGCCTGATCCATATGAAAAGAGCTCGCCTGATTATAGCAAAGACTGTCTGTCCTCACATTAATGATCCTCGAAGGGTTTAACGTATCTACTGTATTGATGTTCTGCATACTCGAAAAAGCCGTATAGCTGCCGTAAATCGAGTAGTAAATTTGATCAAAAAGATACCCTTCCGGCCCTAAAGAAAAGCCTACCTCGTACTTGAATTTGCCCTTAGAGCTTCCAAAAAAAGTTCGCGTCCAAGGGCGAAAGGTCAACATCCAGATCCGTTTTTTTTTCCTATAGAGAAGCGCCGCGTCGTAAACACTCGGCGTCTCCGATGCCTCTTTTAAAGGAGAAATAATTTGAAACTCATCATCGCCTAACCTGCTTTCTTGATAACGTTTAAGATCTTCTCTGCGAAATTGATATTCATGCTCAGAAACCCCTTCCGCCTCCATCACAACCGAAACATCTTTCAAATTTGAAGGCAGAAGAGACGCAAGCACATATTCGATCCGCTTGCGAACCTCTTCTTCCTCTCGATAGCGCACATTGACCACTTTCATCCAAAGCCGATCCTGAGCCCCCGGCTGCAAAAAAAGATGGTATAAATCAAATCCTTGGCTCTGAAAGGCAAGGGCAAGCTCCTGCGCCATGTCCTGGTGCGATCGAAGAGGCCCCACAGGCTCTGTGTCAACCGGCGCCGCATACACAGGCTTATCAAAAATTTTAGGAAAAAATCCTTTAGACTCGCCAATATCGTAATAGGCACCAAGACTGCCTGCCCAAGAAGAGCCCCGCAAAGTGCTGCCCGATAAACGAAGAAAGTCCCAAAGATTGAGCTGTAATCCAACATTAATTCTCGATTTTATCTCCCGTCCCCCAGGATGCTCCCAAGGATGATGCCGATAGTTATTCGCGTCGTACTCAGCCCCTAAAGTCAGCCCTTTTAACCAATGTTCATCTCCATGCCATGGCGTCCAAGCCAAAGCACCATAAAATCCCTGAATGCGCCCACTGCCCCATCCAAGCGTCGCCTCCAAATGGGCATCCAAAAATTCTTTTGTCGCCACACAGTAAAAAGATCGAAATCTTTGACTGCCAAAAAAATCATTCCACCCCACAGCAACATTGGGCAGCATGGGAATCCCATCTTCCTTGCGCAAAAGAATGAATTTTACATTCGCAGAGCGCTCCGCGTAATCTCCAAAGCCCAAAGATCCAAAGTTTCCCTCTAAAAAATCGCGATAGACCCAATAATTTCCTGTCGTCTCTATATGATCGAAGAAATTAAAGGCCAGACTCCAAAGATTATACGGAGCCACATAAGCGTACCCAGCCCCTAAAATACCCGCTTTATACGTGCGCGCAGACGGCATCGTAAAGTAGCCGCCCTGAAATTGGTAATTGATCATTAAAGGAAGAGAGAAGCGAGACTCTCGATTCAATTTCTCTACTGTTTTAAGATCCGTAAACAGCTGATTAGCAGAAGAATCCATACCAAGATTGCTCTCAGAAAAAAGAGTCGTAAAAAAACAAAGAGAGAGAG
>CAIPFQ010000053.1 GCA_903864395.1 uncultured Chlamydiae bacterium
AGCTCTTTGCAGGACGAACAAGGCTCTTCGACCCACTTTCTTCGCCAAAAAGAAGAGAGTCATAGAAAAAAAGAAAGAAAAAAACCAGAATAAAGAGGAACTATGTCAACACCACGCATTCCTCCTACCCCAACAGGGAAACGAGACGAAACAACAAAAGCCTCTGAATCGCATCGTCAAAAAATCGATAAAGTCGAAAAAATATCTGAAATCGACGATGAGTCTCGCGCAAAAAAATTTCGAACCTTTGTAGAAGAAGAGGAGCAAGAGGCGAAAGAGCTTCTGCCTACTCCGCTATCCATTTTCGCTCCATCTTCCAAGGAAGATAAAAACCAAGAAGGGTCTGCCTCTCCTAGAAAAAAACAGGACGCTGAGCCCCTTCCCAACCCTTCTTTTTCTCCACCTCCCTCCGCCCTCCTTCAAAATACAGTCCCAAAGGAGGAAAAAGAAGAAACAGCAAAAGAAAAAACATGCCTGCCTAGGGCAGAAGCCTTTTGGGAAAACAAAGAACCCTTCCTTGAAAAAGAATCAAAAATCATGCAAAAACCTCAGGCCAAGAGCCAATCCGAGTCAAAATCTCCTCCGCCTAAAGGGCGCAAAGAAATTCTCCCCTCCCCTCTTGCTGTCTCTTCAGAGATTACACCCACCCCACAGCCATCGCAAGTCAGCGGAGCTCTTGGACTCAGCGCTGATACTCTTGCCATCTACGCCAAAATCGTGGGAACGATTTCCATCATGGTGTCGCCGATGGGAGATAGCCGCACAGAATTATTTTTGGACTCCCCTGCTTTCGCACACTCTCCCTTTTATGGCGCTTCCATCACCATTGAGCGTTTTTCAAGCGCTCCGTACCAATTAAACATTGAACTTACAGGATCCAATGAGGCGGTGAACCTCTTTAATCAAAACATCCCTAACCTAATGACAGCGTTTCAAAATGGGAAATTTTCCTACACGATCCAGCGAGTGAGCGCTGTCCATAAACCATTATTTCGCCGCAAAGAAAAACCTACAAACCACGGAAGCAAACAAGGATCACAATGAAAGACACTCATGCACAGCTCTCTTGGATCAAACGGGCCAACGCCCTTTTTCCAGAAGCCCTTGAAATTCCTTTATTTGGCAAGGCGCCCCCTTTTGATTGGCATACTCTCTCTTCAAAACTTGCGAACAGATTTGAAACAGAAAATTTTTCTATTCGTCCCTTGGAGCAAGGCTGGAGCCTTGGGAAAGAGATCCGCGAAAATTTAAAACCTAAGCATTTTGTGGCGGCTATTTTTTTTAGCCCTTTAAAAACACCTCTTTATTTCGCTCTTCCAAAGGCGGATAAAAACAAACTCGCTACATGGATGATGCAAGAAAAAGCAAAAAGCCCCATTCCAGAGCCTATCAAAGAGAGTTTTTGTCGTTTTCTTTTGCTAGAGGTCTTGGAAGCGGCGTCTCTCTTAACCCCATGCTCCAAACTAAGTCCTTTTTTAGGGGAAGGAGGAGAAATTCCAGAAGAGAGCGCCTTTTGCATTGATATGGAAATCGCCTCTGGAGAAATCTCTTGTTGGGGGAAGCTCATTCTTCCCGCTTCGTTTCGCAAAGAATGGATTGCCCATTTTTCGCATCCTACAACAAAACCTTTCTTGAGGGATTCTGCAAAAACGCTCGAAATTCCCCTAAGCCTCACTGTCGGCTCAGTCTCTTTATCGCAAGAGGAATGGAGTCAGTTAGCTCTGGGAGATTTTTTAATCCTCGATCAAGACTCTTACGGATCTGAACAGCTCGGTGAGCTTTGCTCTGCCAATCAGCCTCTGTTTCGCGTGACAATAGAACAGCAAAAAATTAAAATTCTAAATCATGCTTTTACCCCACAGGAATTTATGAAAGAAAAAACCCCATCTCCTTTGGCTTCTGCGGAGATAAATGAAACGTTTAGTGCCATTAAAGACGTTCCTCTCCACCTCGTTGTAGAGATCGCCTCTTTGACTCTTTCCTTGGAGAAGTTAACACAGCTCGTTCCTGGCAATACGTTAGAATTGCCTACCCTGCCAGATCAGGGCGTTGCTCTAACAGTCAATGGAAAAAAAGTGGCGCGAGGAGAACTTCTTCTGCTCGGAGAGTCTCTCGGAGTGCGAATTCTTGAAATAGGTTGAACTTCTTTGCTAAAACCGTTAGACTCCCTTCTGTTCCCCCTAAGGGAATCCTAATTCAATAGGAAATATTGCATAAAACGTCGTGGTAATTTACGATCCGAAAAAGGATGTATGGTTGATTATATAAAGAACTTTTTCTCTATCCTCTCTCTCCTCGTCTCTCCCCTTCTCTTCGCTGTTGAGGATGCTTCCCTGTTCACAATGGCGCCCTCTCTTCACAAAACCGAAGAAGAAGTTCTTGCCCCTGCAAAAGACGGGTACACAATCAACTACAACACTGTCTCCATGGTCGAATACCTTCGATTTGCGAGCAAAATTTGCAGCATAAATTTTATTTTTGACGAAGCGGATCTCGGCTTCACTGTCTCTGTCGTATCAGATGCGCCGATCACGCCAGACAATGTGATGGCAACGCTACTCCAGGTTTTGCGCATTCACGGACTGTCTCTCTTAGAGCAGGGCAATAATCTTGTCATTCATCAGTCGCCAGATGTCGCGCAAATAGCCACCCTTGTGACTGAAAAGGGGCAAGAGAAACGCTCTCCGATCGTAACGCGAATTTTTCGCACCTCGAACGTAAAAGCCGATTCCATCGCAGGGATCATTCGTCCGATGATTTCGCGCAGCGCTCTTTTAGAAGTTCTTCAAGAAACAAAACAAATCATTCTCACGGATGTGACGGCCAATGTCGATAAAGTCGCAGCGCTCATTGAAATTCTAGATTCTCCGCACAACCAGTTGAGCGTTCGAACCTACACGGCTTTACACAACAACCCAGAAACCTTGATCGACCTTTGCAATCGAATCATGGCGCCTTTCGCACAAGGGAACCCCTTTCTTCTCGTCCCTCAGCTTGCGGTCAATGAAATTTTCATTGTCTCCACGGCCGATCTCATTGAACAAACGTTAGCTCTTTTAAATAATTTGGACACTCCTCCAAAGAAAGAAATTCTCTCTGGCGCAAAACTCAAGGGAGAAAATATTTTTGTCTACAAAACGCTCCATCGATCGGGCGATGAGATCCTTTCTGGATTAATGAATATCGCGAAAAATTTGCAAGAATCGGGGCTTCCAGAAGGAGATTTGATCTCTGTCATGAAATCGGCAAAGGCCATTCCTGAAACCCACTCCATTACCTTCGTTGGATCTCCCCAATCTCTTGAAAAAATCAAAGAATTTTTGCTTGTCATCGATGTTTCTGGCAAAGGGGAAGGTGGCACGACAATTCCTCTGAGCAACCAATTTTTCATCTATAAACCTGTGCAGCAAAAGGGAGAGTCTCTCGCCAAATCCATCCAAGAAATCGCGCAAGATCTCAAATCGGACAGTTTTCATGACCCCGCTTTTTTACGCACTTTGGAGAGCATGAAGTATGTAAAAGCGACCAATTCTCTCCTTTTTACAGGAGATGCCACCTCCCTCAAACGACTCGAATCTTTAATTGGAACGCTTGAAGCGCGCAGCGATGCGCCAACAAAGCCCACCTACTACATTTATAAATTACAGGCCGCTTCAGGGGAGATCGTAGAAGAAGATCTTCAGCATTTAGCGAAAACGCTAAAGACGAGCGAAATGAAAGAGGACAAAGTAACGGCCGTCATCGAAAAAATGCGTTACGTCAAAGAAACCAATTCGCTTCTTCTCACAGGGGATCCTACAGCCATTGAAGAGGTCAAAAAGCTCATCGCGGAATACGACTACCCGCGCACGGAACCAGAGGCGCCGAGCAGTCATTTCTTTCTCTATAAGCCGCACCATCAAACGGCCGCACAAATTGAAAAATCTTTGCGCGACCTAGCTGCGAATTTAAAAAAAGCGGGCCTTGTAGACAGATCTTTTCTCTCTACAATTGATGGAATGAAATATGTAGAGACGACAAACTCGCTCATTTTCACAGGCAATCCTGACGCGATTCAAAAAATTCAGTCGCTCTTAAAAGATATTGACACGCCGCCGAAAGAACACGCGCCGATCCAGCACATTGGACAGACGACCTTTCTCCTTTATAAGCTCAAGGCTGCGGGAGGCTCCGAGATTGTCAGTTCAATCAAAACAATGACGGCGAACCTAAAAGCGGGAAAAACAGCGGATGCCGATTTTTTAGCCGCTTTAAACTCGATGAAATATGTGAAAGAAACGAACTCTCTTTTTTTCACTGGAACCGAGACAGCTTTAGCAAAAGTGCAAGGGCTCGTCGAACAATTCGATGTTTCCTCTCTTGCCCCTGCCGCCCCAGCTCCTGAAAAACCCTTGCAAGCTGGCCTGAGCCATTTTTATTTATACAAGTCAATCACCCTGCCTGCGGCCGATCTTGAAAAATTATTAAATGATTTTGCAGGCAATCTTCGCTCAAGCGGTCTGACAGATCCTGAGCTTTTTTCAGCCATTCACTCAATGCGCTATATAGTCGCCACGCAGTCCCTGGTGTTCACGGGGACACCAAAAGCTCTCAAACAAATTGAAGAACTGGTCAAGGCGTTCGATGTCCCTTCGAACGCCACGGGAAAAATTGCGACCTCTTCGGCAGACTCTCCGATTCAGGCGATTGATAATACGAGCTTTTTAGTCTATAAGCTCCAATTTCATAAGGGCGACGAAATCCAGGGCGCTCTCAAACAAATTTCTAGAGACCTTTTGCAAACAAGCACAGCCGTCAACCAAAATCTCTTAAACTCCATCAATTCAGTGCAATGGCTGAATGTGACGAACTCTCTTCTCATCTCGGGAGATCAGGACACGTTGACACGGCTAAAAGAGCTGATTAAAAATCTCGATATTCCGCTCAAACAGGTGTTTATCGAAATTCTTGTCATTGAAACAACGCTTTCGAATGCGCTTCTTTTTGGTCTTGAGTGGGGAGGGAACTACAATTTCAATAATCGATTTGGAATCAGCTCGTTTAACACCACGCCAGGGGTCAATCAGCAAAATCCACAATTCGATCAATTCATACAGAAACTCTCGGGGCTCACTCCGCCAGCACCTCCCACTCCGATTGGAAATATTCCTCCTGTATCAGGCTTTGATCTCGGGGTCATTGGAGAGGTGATCAAGCACAATGGCAATACATTCCTCACCATTGGCTCCCTCCTCACAGCTCTTCAAGCGGACACAGAAACTTCGATCATCACCTCGACGAAATTGCTCGGACAAGATGGCCACACCTCTTCCATTTTCTCTGGTTCCAATATTCCTTTTACAGGGTCTTTTGTGAATAATACGACGACAGGGGCCACAATTCTCACATCCAACATTGAGTATCGAGATATTGGGGTGAACCTGACCATTACGCCTGTATTGGGCAATTCCGATATCGTCACTCTCGATATCAGTCTCGACCGCTCCCAGACAGCGACAGACATTACGGGACAAAACCAGCTGAATTTTCAGTCGCAAACGGCCAATGGGATTATCACAAGTAAAACGACGATGCAGACAACCGTCCACGTTCCAGATCGCAATTTTTTGGTTCTCAGCGGATTTGTCAACAATTCGAATACGAAGGTCAATCAAGGCATCCCTTGCCTCGGCGGGCTCCCTGTCATTGGCGCGGCTTTTTCTCAACAGAACAATACGGTCTCCACGCAAAACATCGTCATCTTCTTAAGGCCCTACATTACAAATTCCATTGATGACATGCGGCGCCTCACATCGGACCAAGAAAATTTCTTCCGCGATCTTGCAGGAACGCCATTTCTTGAGCAGAGTTATAATGAAGCTGTGGAATTGATCAAGACCATTGACGATGAATAACTCCCTTCTTTGCTTATTTCTTCTTGTGTTCACGGCCTCTTGCTATCGCGTGTCAGATCATATTGATCCGAAGGTCAATTGCCAACTGCAAGACAGGCACTTACAAAATCTTACCAGCGCTTTTGCTCCGCTCAGCGCAGAAGAAAGAAGCTCGGATTGGGGCAAAGAGTGTCTCATCGCGATGGCATTTGCCCAAGAGCTCGATTTATATCGCGCTGTTTCGACCTATAAGAGAGCCGCTATTCTCATTTCTCCCGAAGAGTCAGAGCGTCTATTAGAAATTCAATACGACACTCTCTTTTGTTATTTTTTAGGAAAAAGGTATGAAGACGCCCTCGTCGCTTTTGAAAAAAGCTCTCTGGCTTATGTCGACAAAACTTTTCCAGCGTACCGAGATCTTCTTCTCATTCTCTATGAATGCTATCGAGAAATGGATTGTCCAGAAAAGCAGGCGGTAATTTTGGAAATGATGCAAAAAATCGATCCCAATACAGCCGAGCAAATGCAGTTATCGCGAGCGATGCGCGAGGGAAATCTCGCACAAGTGGAGTCTTTTGCAAATGATTTTCATGGGGACTCCTATCTCAACCAGTTTCTTTGTCATTACGAATTAAAAAAAAAGTCTGTCGCTAAAGCGCAAATGTTCAATGCCCTCTGTCCAGGCGCAGGCTATCTCTATATTGGACAAAAAAAATCTGCCGCAACCGCATTTTTACTCAACGGTCTTTTTCTTGCTGCGGCCTATGAATTTTTTCATCACGACCACGCAGTGGGCGGAATCATTACTCTCAGCTTTGAAGCTGGGTGGTATTTTGGCGGCATTTATGGCGCTGGACAAGAGGCAAAATATTACAACGAGCGCCTCTACGAAAAAAGTGCCAGCGTAACCCTCGGCGAGCGCAATTTATTTCCTGTTTTAATGCTGGAGCATACATTTTGAAAATTCTTATCCTCTTTCTGTTTCCTCTGACTCTCCTTGCAATGCCTGGATACTTTGAGCCTTGGGGCAAAGACAGCGATCTACGAGCGCCTATTCCGAAAGCAATCGTACAAAAGCCTTCGATCGCAGTGCGTCTTGCCGATGCGGTCATCCGCTTTAAACAAGAAGTCATTTCTCCCGTAGATGGGCCGCGAAGCCATTTTCGCCCAAGCTCCTCGCGCTATATGCAACTGGCCATGCAGCGCTATGGCTTTTGCAAAGGGTTTGTGATGGGCTGTGATCGGCTGCTACGTGAAAACGATGAAGAGTGGGTCTATCGCACCATTGAAATTGACGGAAAAATTTTCAAGTACGATCCCGCTTGGGAAAACAAGTATTAGACTTCACGGAGTAGATTCCAAATGTTCGACACAATCCTCGCGGAGCAAAATCCTCACTGGATGGGGCGTCTTTATCCAGAAACGATCGAGAGAGCCTGCTTTGGTGAAATTCTCCGTTTCCTCAATGTGCCTCACGTGGTGTCCATCACAGGAGTGAGGCGGGCGGGGAAAAGCACCCTTTTAAAACAGACCATCAATTATCTTCTGACCCACCTAAATATCGCCCCAGAAAACATTGTTTTTCTAAACCTCGAGCACCCTTATCTCAATCAATACAAAAACGACGTGATTTATTTAGAAAAGATTTTTGAAAATTATGTGAAAATAGCCAAGCCTCAAGGAAGAATTTATTGTTTCTTAGATGAGATACAATTTTTTGATCGATGGCCTATTTTTATAAAGTCACACTATGAGCAAAAAAATATAAAATTTTTTATTACAGGATCTAATTCTTTTTTAATGTCCCAAGATTTACTTACCCTTCTCTCAGGAAGAACGTTACCTGTGGAAGTCTTCCCCCTTTTTTTCCAAGAATTTGTTTCAGCAAAAACACATACAAAGATCGGCTATTGGTTTAATTTCGTGCAGTTGGCAGCTTAAAATTGCCTCTGTCTTTGCCTGTCTCTAATGCAATGCGATTTAACTAAAATACTTACATCAATAGGCTTGCACAGTGGGCAAAGCATAGAAGATGGGCAAAAATGGGCTTACAAAACCAGGCGGTTTAGGCGACCCATTGCACGAAATTAAACCAATAGCCCAAAGATCTCCATCAATTACAAACAATGCCTCGACGATCTTCTCACTTATGGCGGTTTTCCAGAAATCGCATGGCTCCCAGAGCCGACGCTAGCCTACAACATTCTCGCCGCCTATGCAAAAACGATTCTCTACCAAGATGTGGCCCCGCGCCTCGCTTTAAAAAAACCCATGGATCTCGAACGCCTGTTTTATTATTTCGCCTCAAACATCGGATCTCCATTTACCTACGCCAGCATCGCGAAAATTTTCGAAATCACAGACAAAACAATCAAAGAATACATTAAAGCGCTCGTGGACGCCAATCTACTTTTTGAGGTCGATAAATTTTCATTTTCTCTAAAGCAGCAAATGAGAGCCCCGAAAAAACTCTACGCAATCGACACAGGGATGATTAATGCGGTCGCTTTCAAAGTTTCTGGCAATCATAGCAAACTGTTTGAAAACATCGTCTACTTAGAATTAAAAAGAAAAAAGCAAAACATTTTCTACTATCGAACAGCGAGTGATTACGAAGTGGATTTTATTGTTCAAGACAAAGGGTGCTTTGAGCTCATCCAAGTCATCCAGATTTGCCTCGGCTCTGGGAAGATGAGGGCATCGTCATTCGCTTGCAAACCCTCTATACCTTTCTTGAATTGCCTAGATCATAGAGATTCAGTTCCCAAAAATAGAGAAAGTGAGGATAATGGAAAAAAATGATCAAGTTTTTAACTTCCACATGTTTGGCTCTTTGTCTGCCCCTCGCCGCTGAAACGCAGCGCGAGCCCCTGCTTAAAATAGAGGAATCTCTTTTTATTCGCCGGATCGCTGAATTTTGGGAAGAGGGCGAAGTGCATATTGCAAAAACCCAAATCGCTGAATTTCTCGACACGTTCCCAGAGAGCGCCTTTGCCGATCCCCTCCGCGCCAGCCTCGGCGATCTTCTCTTTAGAGAAGGAGAGTATACAGGGGCTCTCAATATTTATGCCAAAATCACATCGCCAGAGTTTCAAAACAAAGCGTTCTTCAATCGCATGCAGGCTCTCTATCGCCTAGAATGGTATACCTCATTGATCGACGCCTGTGAAGCAGCTTTAACAGAGCTCACCGATCCGATCCAAAGAAAACAGGCAAACCATTATTTAGCCGCGGCTCTCTACCAACAATGCTGCGCATGCGAAGACGCAGAGCGAAAAAAAAGCCTCGCACAAAAAGCGATTCCCTCTTTTGAAACGTTAGTGCAAGACGAAATGTCTCCCGATGCCTTCCTTGCGCTCGCTCATCTCAATACACTCATTCAAAATCACGCCAAAGCGGAAGAAATCTATCGCGCTCTTTCCTCACAAGAGTCTCCCCTGACTCCCGAAGTTTTTTCAGATCCTGATACCCTCTATCGCCATTTGGCGATTGCCTTTGAAGTCGGCAGATACCAAGAGATCTTTGACAGACGAGAAGCGATTTTGGCCTCTCTTTCCGAAGAAACACGAAGCAAAGCGGCTCTTTTTATTGGGCAAAGCGCTCTTCTCCTAAAACAGTATCCAGAAGCCATCTCTGTGCTGCGGATCGCAAGCCTCGAAAAAGAAACAGAACAAAAAGCTTTCGCCTCTCTTCTAGAAGCCGCGCATGAAGCTTCCCACCTTCTGCTTGTCCAAGAAATTCTCGAAGAGATCGCCTCAAAACCTTCTTTATCCTGCCTCATCTCTCGAGGAAGCTTTATAAAAATCCTGATCCTCAAGAAGGAAGGAAAATTCGAAGAAGCACGCCAAGAAATTACAAATTTTCTCAGCTCTGACGATGATTTTCCAGA
>CAIPFQ010000054.1 GCA_903864395.1 uncultured Chlamydiae bacterium
AAAGAGGTTGCAGATAAATCATGTCATCAAGCATAGTTGTCCTATGGACAAAACATCCCCTTCTTGAGAGAAGGAGACAGAAGTAAGTGAAGCAAACAAGTTTCACTCAAAAAGCTGTCCAACCAAAGGGGTCCACTATAATGATCTCATGCGTCGCTTTTTTTTTCGGCTGTGCTGTATTTCAAGCTGACCTTGACTTTGCTTACAACACAATTTTAGAAAATCATCCAGGCGTATATAACGAACTAGACCCAGAATTTTCAAAGCGTTTAGATGAAGAATTTGAAAAATCTCAAAAATGTTTGCTTGCGAACGAGTCAGAGAGAGATTGCATAGGGGTTGTAGAGGCTTTTGCGAAAAGTTTTCACGACCCTCATTGTTGGATTCGATACAAAAGGGGCGAAGAAGAAGAGAAGATTTTCAAGGTTTCTGAAAATTTCAGTCTGATAGAAACTGAAACAGGTTCTATGATTCGGCTGCCCACCTTCGAGCTGTCTTATGAACAAACTCTTTTTCTAAAAGCTCTTTTGCAAAAACTTCCTGATTTGCGCAAGGGCTTTGTTGTCTTCGATGTGCGTGGAAATGGCGGAGGCAATAGTGCTTGGGGAGAGGCTATCTTGTTAGCACTTTTTGGGGAACAATACGCTCAAAAATGTTTGGCTGAGATGCAAAGAGCTGTGTATGTGGAGTGGCGTGCATCTTTAGGAAACTTATTGCATCTTCAAAAATTAGCCCACCACATAGAAACGCAGTTTGGGACAAAGGCTCCAGAGACGGACTGGATTCAAAATCTTTGTGAAAAAATGGCGGGGGCGATCGCGCAAGGTTCTGTTTTTTATCGAGAATTGAGCCCTCCTCCAATCGAGATCCAAGAAGAGGCAAAAAAAAATCTTATGCAAGGCGCAGTGATCGTCGTAATTGACGCTCAATGCGCAAGTGCTTGTCTTGATTTTCTTGATGGGCTGAAAGCGATGGCACCTGGTGTCATTTTTGTGGGTGAGCCCACAGGTTTCGATAGCGAATATATGGAGCTTCGCACTGTTGATCTTCCCAGCGGCCAAGGAACCCTTGGATTTCCGATAAAAGTGTATCGAAATCGCCCTAGGGGAGGGGGTGTGCCTCATTTCCCAGATATACCAGACTCTGCCATCGGCTTTTTAACACGCGTATTTTGAGGCGTATTTGTCGATCAGATTTCGAATCATTGTTTGATAATTGGTGTTGTATTTTTCTGCTTCATTCTTAAAAAAATCGATGCTTGATTTTGTTAAGGAAATTGTGATTTTTGCTGTTTCTTCTTTTAGAACCAAATCTTTTGGTTGTGGTAAAAAATCATCGATTATTTTAATGTTTTTGATTGATTTTTCTGTGTACTTAACTTTGCGCTTGTTCATAAATTTTCCTCCCCTGTCTCCAATAGCCTGCGCCAAAAATACGAATGGCTTGGTTTCTATAAGTAAACCTAACGGTCATGACCCCTTCTTGTACCTTGCCGAAACAATAATACCGAATTTCATTTTTTGAGTGCTCTAAATCTTGGGCAATGATTCGATTTTCATCTAAAAAAGCTTTTTGAGCTTCAAAAAATGAAACACCATGCTTGGATACATTTGTTGCGTCTTTTTTAGGATCCCACTCAAACTCTGTTTTGCTCATATCTTTTCATAATCTCTGATTTCCATATATTAATCCATATATTTTTATGGATCATCGTAGGGGTCTAAGGAACAGGGAAATGGCATGAAGAATTTCTTGACATCTGTTGTTCATAGAGAAGGGACAGGATAAGCAGGATCGCAAGCGGCAGGATAAACAGGATGAATTTTATTTTTTTTATCCTGCTCATCATGCCGCCGAAGGCGATCCTCCTGCGAAGCGAATCCTATTTTTCTTTTCAAGCAATTTATCATGCAATCTCCCTATAGCCCCCAGGGCACAGGAAATCAGAACAATTTTTTGACTATGAGGTAAAAATTCTGTAATGTATCTGCTTAAAATTATAGGCAGGGTATATGGCAGGCAAAAAAGGGGAGATTCCCTTACACGTAAGAGAAAGACAAAAAGAGTTTCATCATCCTGGTAAGGATCATCCATTTATTGCAATTTTTGAAAATGTAGAGGATCCCCGAGAACCTTCTCTATCTTTTCGATATTCTCTAACCATCTAATCTCGATTTTCTTTTTCGCTGTGCAGCTATGCAGGGAATTAAAAGTGATGTGGGTTCAGCTGCTGTTAAAATGGCTGCTCCTACATTAA
>CAIPFQ010000055.1 GCA_903864395.1 uncultured Chlamydiae bacterium
ATAAACTTTTCAACGATCTGTATTACAACTACTTAAAACTACAAACGGCGAACTTGGGATAGGCTATTTTGTAAAGCTTCAGAAACAGCTCAGTCTCACATTGGATATAGAGACGATGCTTTTTTTCGGATGTAGTCATTTAAACCCCTCAGATTTACAACAAGCCAAAGAGGAAGTTTTAACTCATCGAGCCAAGCCACAAGAAAGGTACGAGTTTTTAATCAGTCAGCCCGCCTGGATTGAAGTTTTAAAAACACAGTGTTCTGAAGAATACACAGCTGCGGAATCTCAACGCTCCAAGGAGATTGAAGAAGCGTATGCGTCTCAAGAAGATTCTTTCTTTTCTTGGCTTTTTCCAAAGAAAGATTCAGAGGCATTAGTGATGCAGGCGCAAAAGACATTCAACAAAGAGATTTTGCGTTTAACGAAAAAAGTTCTCTGAGGCTGTGAAGTTTTGTAAAATTTTGCCCCTTCTGCTATCCTAACCTGCATGTTCAACTTTTTCAAAAAGCTCATATCTCCATTTTCGAGAATAAAATCGGTGTTCGGACAAAAAATCCGCTCCCTTTTTTCTCATCCCATAGACGAAAAGTCCCTCAATCAACTCGAACAACTTTTTTACGAGGCGGACCTAGGGGCAAAAAATGCGGCGGACCTCGTAGAGACGCTCAAAGTCCACGCAAAAAAAAATTCCGACCCGGACTCTTTTCTTGCAGCGACCAAACAAGAGCTTCTCAAAGCCTTTGCTGGCCAGCCTCTACCAAACAAAGAAAACTCATCGCCCCATGTGGTTCTTGTCATTGGAACGAATGGCTCTGGAAAAACAACGACGCTGGCCAAACTCGCCCACCATTATCGCTCTCTAAATAAAACGGTTCTGATCGCAGCGGCAGACACTTTTCGCGCCGCCGCGCTGGAGCAGCTCGAGACTTGGGCAACGCGGACAGGCGCAGAGCTTGTCAAATCAAAATCTGGAAGCGATCCTTCGGCGGTAGTATTCGATGCGCTCTCTTCGGCAAAAGCGAAAGGGATCGACATCACCTTGATCGACACTGCGGGAAGGCTTCAAAACAAAACTGATCTCATGCAAGAGCTTGCGAAAATACGGCGCACATGTGAAAAACAGATTCCAGGCGCCCCTCACGAAACGCTCCTCATTCTCGATGCGACTCTCGGGCAAAATGCACTCGACGCCGCACGCGCGTTTCATCAGTTGACTCCTGTGACAGGGATTGTTTTAACCAAGCTCGACGGCTCGGCGAAAGGGGGCGTGGCTTTTGCGATCCAAAAAGAGCTAAAAATCCCCATTCTTTGGGTCGGCCTTGGCGAGGGGCAAGAAGATCTTGTTCCTTTTGATGCCGAAACCTACGTCAATGCCTTGCTAGGTCTGTCGTAGGCTGCAACGCCCAAACCCAAAAGGGAATGCATTGAATCACAAGATCTTTATAACGAACTTCTTCTTGAGTGTCCTCCGTCACAATCATCGCCTCTTTGAGATCGAATTCAACGCACGCCTCATAAAGAGCCGTAAGTTCACGCTCTCGCGTACTCGGATCATCCATCGTTAAACACACTTGAACCAAAAAAAGATCGCCAATCGGAGTTGTAACAACAAAATCTATCTCCTTTCCACTCTTTTTAGTTTTGTAATAGCAAATGTTTTTAAACGTGCGCCTTAAATGAATAAAAACAGCATTTTCTAAGCGCGCCGCTTTTTCAAAATCAGGTTTTATCGAATAGGCTGTGATCACACCAGAGTCAATCGCATATATTTTCTTTGGGTTGACTTGGCGAACCCTCTCAGAGAGGCTAAAAAAAGGAACAGCTAAAAGCGCATAAGCATCTTCAAAATATTTGAGATATTCAAAAAGGCTGTTTTTCCCTACGGCAATCCCCTGCGATTTTAATTCATTGTATATTTTTGTCACACTTAAAGGCGCTGCGAGTTGACGCAACACTCGAATTAAAAATTTTTGAACCCCGTTCACATGACTGATTTGATAGCGCTGAATCACATCGCGCAAAACAACAGCGTCCATATAGCCTTGAATTAACGCTGGATGCAGCTCCTTCGGCTCCGCCACAGCTTCTGGAAATCCTCCATAGAGCCTGTATTCTTGCGCAAAAGATTTAATCCGAGGCTCCCTGCGAGCCTCAATGACGTTAGAGATATTTTCCCCCTTAAATCGAAGAAATTCCGCAAAACTAAAGGGAAATACTTCTTGAGACCAGGCCCTTCCTCCTAAAACAGTTCCAAGCTCTTGGCTCAGCATGTTCGCAGAAGATCCTGTCACGCAAACTTGACAACTCTCGGTATCAATTAAGCGACGAATAAACTTTTCCCAGCCTGGAATAATTTGAATCTCATCGAAACAAAAGAATAGGTCCTTGCTTTCAACGTACTCTGGATACAAATCGAAATACACATCCAAAATAGATTGAAAATCCTCTAAAACAAACCCAGAGAGGCGGTCATCTTCAAAATTAAGATATAAATTTTTCTCTCGAGCCATCCCCTCCGCTTGCCTTAAACGCATCTCATGATAAAGGGCCCAGGTTTTGCCAGAGCGACGCATCCCCATTAATACCCAAGCCTTTCTCACCCCCTCCGCATGTTTCGGAGGTCGAATATCTCTCGGCATAGGATTTGGAATTTCTCTATGGACCGATTCCATTAGAATGGCTCGCAGGGCTTTTTTCTTTGCCTCTCTCATACGACCGATATTATCAGATATTGTCTTTTACAGAAAGACAATATGAGGAATTTTTAGGAAAAATTAAGTTAAACCTTAAGTCTATTTGGGTAGATCGAAATTCGATCCTTATGTATAATCGGGTTTACGCTGAGACTGCGTCCCGATCGCAGGTTCGGGACTGATTCTCGACTCAGCGTCATTTTCTATCCACGGTTCCTTTGGAATCCTCACTAACCCATAGCTATCTAATTTTTCAGAATCAGAGTGCCCTTGAATGCTCTTGCGTATCAAGTCATACCATCGCTCATCTTTGCTCTCAAAAAATCGCAAAATAGACCCAACCACGAGATCTGAAAATTGAAGACCAATGCTTTGATGAGATGGAGCCAAGAACAACGTCTCAATTAAGTTAGAATATCTTAATGTGGTATGCTGGTTCGATTTCACAAGATCCTGATGAAAATTTCTTAGTAATTTGTCCTGTCCTGGATTTCTGCGATCGCATACAAGGATGCCATGAAAAACGGCTCCGTTCGCCCGACTTAAATCTTGCAAATAAAATTGAAATCTCTCTGTTAGAGCTTTGTAAGCCATGGAATAAATGTTTTCAGGTGAGATCAAGGGGTGTTTTAAATGGATTGTTGGAAGATGAACAACAGAAGCGATTATTTTTACGGAATTGAATTTTGCAATAGATTCTAATAGTAATTTTCTTAGCGCATCTTTCTCTTCAAAACTCAAATGGGAAAGAGGATTTTCCCTATCTCCTAGTCTTGGCTTTTTTCCAAACAATCGCCATTTGATTTCCCCTTGTACTTTAAATTTTTCACAAGCAACTGAAAATAAATCACTCAACTTGTGCCACTGATCTTCAGATATTACAGCCCCTCCAAGCACAAAATGTGTTGTAGATCCGCTAGGATCTCCAGAATCATCGATAAAAAAAAGGTGCATGGGCAGAAGCATGAGCTAAACCAATTTTTTTTCAAGAAGCGATACCATGAAGACACCAACTTCCGCTTCCGGTAGGAGCTGGTGAGAAATTTTTAGGAGATTTGGGGTTAAATCCCCTTTGTGGTAGGCTTCTTTTCTATTTTGGTGCTTTTCTATGCGAAACCTTCATTCTTGGTCCATATTTCCACAAAACTTCGGTTCGGCTACAAGTCGATCCCTAGCCATTCTATTTACTCTTCAAGAATATCTTAGATCGCGAGGACTTTTGAAAACACTTGAAAAAACGCCTCTTTTAGAGATCGATGCTAAAGAGCATATCGATCTTTGGCTTTTCTCTTCATTAAACAATCCCTTAACGCAACGGGAAGGAGCCTTAGACAAACTCTGTTTCTACACACAAATCATGCTCAAAACTTTTAAGAGCGAAGACAAAAAAATACCAGATCTGCTAGAAAAGATGCGAGAGGCGATTATAAGAGTCAGAGATCATTTGACTTCCCTCGCTGAGCTGTCAAAGGAGCTACAACAGACGTTTCATGAATTTTTCCTCGCCCTGCTTCCCTTTTTACAAGGATTGCGCACAGATGAAAATGTTCTCCTCTACCTCATCGAACACCATGAGACGTTTAACCTATATCTTGGGAAGAGATCGATCGAAACACTTTTGCAAACTTTTTTCCCCTCAGGGATTCACGAGCTGCGCGCAACTCTATGCGAAGGATATACGCGTCGCGGTTTCTCTGACTTTTACGCAGGCAAAGAACACCTTCTGGATGCTTTAGAATGGACACCATCCCGATGCAACACGCCGTAAAAGACGCACTTTGTCTGATCAAAGACACTCTATACCTCCTCAAAGAGGAATCGATCCTTTTAGCGTCGCCAGAAGATGCAGCCTATTTTCGCTCGCAAAAGCTCCAAGCAGCGCCGCCAGAACCATTAAACCCTAAACCGAGCCTTCCTCCCCCTCTCATAATAGAAAAAGCGAAAACAACCGAAAAGCCATCCCCTCTGAAAGAACCACCCCAACCCACCATAGTGCCTCTACCTCCCGCAAAAAATCCCAATATAGGCCTCTCTCATATTCGTGCAGTGTTAAAAAAAACCTCCCCCGATCTCAAAATTCTCGAACAAATTCCAGACGACGCAAAAGCCAAGCAAATCGCCGAAAGATGGAAAACAAAAAATCAGTCGGCTAGCATTTCCCTTTTAAGCTATGGAGAGCCGCCAGAACATAAAAAGCTACTGCAAGAGATCGCAGCGACGCTGGAGGCCTCTTTTGGCGATGCGCGCCTCATTGAAGCAGAACCTCTGGAAAAGGAAAATCTTTGGGAGACATTTTTTTCAAGCGATCGAATCAAACTTCTCATTGTTTGCGACGTAACGCTATGGCAGCTTCACAAGCTGCGCGGTTTTTATAAAGAAAACCCAGTGGAGCACACCCGTAAGCTCGGAGGCTTCCCCCTTCTCTTTCTCCCTGATCTTTCTCTCTACTTCAAAGACCCCTCCTTAAAACGATCTCTATGGAAGGCGCTATGTCAGAAACTCGCAGTTTCATAGAAGTTCTTCTCGATCAAAATTTCACAAGAAAGCTCGATTACGCAGTGCCTAAAGAATGGCAAGCAACAGTAGAGACAGGCATGCGCGTCGAAGTGCCTCTGAAAACGAAAACAGTGCAAGGCACTATTGTAGCGGTTAAACCCTCTTCTACCTACCCGAGTGTCAAGTCGATGATCCGCGTGATCTCAAACGCTTCCGAGATGACCTCGGCTCAATGGAGGCTCGCGCATTGGATCTCCCATTATTACGCCGCACCGCTCCAAAGAGTCCTTAAATGCTTTATTCCGCCGAATATTCGCCAAGATGTGCAGGAAAAAACGCAAAACTTCCTCTCCTTCCAAAAAACACAGGCAGAGGTGCTGACAGAATGCGAATCTTTGCGCATGACAAACCCTGAAGAGGCGCTCATTTTAGAAGTTCTTCTTAAAAACAAAAAAGGCCTGTTTGTCTCGCACCTCATGGAAGAACACTCTGTCTCTAAAGCGGCCATTCAAAGGTTGATTCAAAGAAAAACGCTCTCTTTAAAAAAAACACCCATCCCACGGGATTTAATCCAGGAGGAGGAATTTTTCATGACCTCCCCGAAAAAGCTCAATGAAGAGCAGAGCGCGTGCTTACAAAAAATCCAAGAGGCTCTTCTGTCTGCTCGCTTTTCAGCGCACCTCATTCATGGCGTCACAGGAAGTGGGAAGACAGAGGTCTATCTTCAAGCGATCGGATCTGCCTTAGAGCAAGGGAAGGGGGCGATTCTCCTCGTGCCAGAGGTCTCTCTTACCTCGCAAACCATCGAACGGTTTCGTGCAAGGTTTTCTGAAAAACTTGCGATTCTCCATCATAAGCGAAGCTTTGGAGAAAGAACCTCTGCCTGGGAAGGTCTTCGCAAAGGAGAGATCCGCATCGCCATCGGCGCTAGGTCCGCAATTTTCGCGCCGATGCAAAATCTCGGATTGATTATCGTCGATGAAGAACACGACAGCTCATATAAACAGAGTGAAGAGACGCCCTTCTACCATGCGCGCAATGTCGCCGTCATGCGCGCCGCGCAAGAGGGTTCTACGGTGATTTTAGGGAGCGCTACCCCTTCCATCGAATCGCGCCGCAATGCGGATCAAAAAAAATACATCCTTCATACGTTGAGGGCGCGGGCAACAAAAGCCTCTTTGCCCTCTGTAAAAATCGTCGATATGAAAAAGACTTTTGATATTTATGGAGGCTTTACCCATTTTTCTTCAGAGCTCTTGGAAGGGATCAAAGAGCGCCTCGCCGTTGGAGAGCAAACGCTTTTGTTGCTGAACCGAAGAGGGTATCATCGGCTTCAAGTCTGTGCGGATTGCAGAGCTGTCGTCAAATGCCCTCATTGCGATTTGGGGCTTACCTTTCACCGGGAGGCGAATGCGCTGCAATGTCATTTGTGCGGATTTCAGACCAAAATTTCTAGAGTCTGCTCTGCGTGCGGCTCGAAGAAAGAGCTTGTTTTTAAGGGATTTGGAACGGAGCATGCGGAAAGAGCCCTTCACGCGGTGTTTCCAGAAATCAGAACCTTGCGAATGGATAGAGATACAACGACAAAAAAAGAGAGCCATGAAACGATCTTTAAAAGCTTTCGCGCCCATAAGGCGGACGTACTCATCGGCACACAGATGATCGCCAAAGGGTTTCACTTCCCGTCGGTCACTCTCGTCGGCGTCTTGAATGCGGACGCTCCTCTGAGCATTCCCGACTTTCGCTCTGCTGAATCCACCTTTCAACTTCTTACGCAAGTCGCAGGAAGATCGGGGCGCTCTGATCTGCCGGGCGAAGTGATTTTGCAGACATTTCTTCCCGATCATCCCGTATTAAAACTGGCCGCAGCGCATGATTATGACGCTTTTTATCAGGCGGAGATCGAAGAAAGAAGTCTCTTTCGCTTTCCTCCTTTCAGCCACCTGATCAAATGTCTTTTTTTATCCAAAGAAGAGGCTCTCGCTGAATCGGATGCGAGGGCTGCCTTTTCCTTTTTAGAAAAAAATCTTCCAAGCGGAGCGGAAGTTCTTCCCGTGACAGCAGCGGGACACCCTAAAGTCAAAGACTTATATCGGTTTCAGTTCTTAATTCGAACGGAAAAAATCGAACCGATTCTCCCTCTTTTAAGCCAAATACCCCCCTGCAAATCCCAATGCAAAATCGACATCGACCCACTGTCAACTTTTTTTTAAAAAAAGGTCAAGCATGAGAACCTATAGTGGCAAATGTGCGCATTCCAGGCAAGCCCCCACAACAGCAGCATGATCTGCAAAAGCGCCTATTGGGTCGGGAAAAGAGACGAGTTGCCTAGGAAAATTGAGCGAAAAGGTGAACATCGCCCATTTCTATTTAACGGAAAGGCGACATTTAAAAAAAAACGCCAACAACGCTCACAAACAAAAAGAAAAAGTAATTGTAAAAAATCAATCACACAATTATAATCACCTTAAATTCTGTGCAATAATCCTCTTGCTTGGGGTTGTTCTTACTGGGGGATTAGGGGGGCTGTGTTGGGCGGAGTCGCTATAGGTGTCGCTGCTGGATATGCACTCTTAGCAGGGGTTTCATTGTCCATAGTGGGTCTTCCCCTAACCATCCTCGAAATCATCAACCTTAATCAAAAAAAACAATTATAAAGGAATACATTAATGAGAACAAGGATTCGATTGAAATAAATAAGAGTAATCTTGAAGGATGTTTGAATAAACATCTTTTGAAGAAATTTTATTAGATTTTCCTCGAGTTAGAAATTTCTTCTGTCGTTCTGATAACTCTCGCCTTATGGGTGAGTGCTCTTCTTTTGCAGTCTTCTAGAAGCTCGACAGCTTCTCTATAGCTCGACTTTGTACAATCGAGTAGGAGGGAGCCTTTCGACTCCCGTCCTCTCACACCACCGTACGTACGGTTCCGTATACGGCGGTTTCTTTTAAGTTTCCTGACATTTCTTCCCAAAGTTTCCGTAACGATAGGAGCCCCAATTTCTCAAACCACGCATTCCGCATGGCTCGATCGACTCCAGGACTGTGAGCTAACCTCCAGATTCCTTTCCCTGACATAGCAGTTTTCCAGCTCGTCTGTGAAGAAACTCCCCGATCTTCTAGAAATTTCCCCACTGCCCGAGGCCTCCTTAACTGCTTCAGTTTGACAGCCCTCAACCTTCGTCTTATCCATCCGTCGAGATCTCTAAAGAGACTCCCTCCTTCTGTAAGCTGAAAATATCCGACCCATCCTCTGGTTAAGAGATTAATGCTTTTAATTACATCCCCTAGCGGTTTCGCTATACGGCGTTTCGTTTTCTCTCGAATCTTCTTCTTAAACCTTTCTAGGCTTTGGGGGGCTATTGTTAGCTTCCCTTGTCCATAGATACGGTATCCAAGAAATTTGCGCTGTGCAGTTGATGCCACACAGCTCTTTTCCTTATTGACTTTCAGTTTAAGAACCTTTTCCAAGAATCGCGTAACTGATGCCATCACCCTTTGTCCTGCTTCCATCGTTTTCACATAAATATTGCAATCGTCTGCGTAACGACAGAAACAGTGCCCTCTTGTTTCAAGCTCTTTGTCGAGTTCATCAAGGAGAAAGTTTGCAAGAAGAGGCGATAGGGGGCTTCCCTGAGGAGTCCCTTCTTCCCTCGCAACGCACACTCCTTCACTCATCATTCCAGCTTGCAGGTATCGCCGTATGAGTTTGAGGAGTCTTTTGTCTTTAATGCGCTTCGCAAGTCTTCCCATGAGAATGTCGTGATTTACTCGATCAAAGAATTTCTCTAGATCGATATCAACTACGATTTCTTTTCCGCCCTCGACATATTTCGTGGCTTGTTTCAGAGCATGATGAGCACTTCTTCCTTTACGGAATCCGTAACTATGTTCCGAAAATGTTGGATCGAATATTGGATCTAAAACCTGAAGAATGGCTTGTTGGATCATCCTGTCAATAACGGTTGGAATGCCCAATTGCCGCACTCCTCCGTCAGGTTTAGGAATTTCAACCCCTAGTATTGGCTGAGGGGTGTATTTCCCCTCAAGCAAGGCTCTCTGTAGCGTCGCTTCGTGCTTGTTCAGCCACTCTTCCAGTTCTCGGGGTCTCATTTTGTCTATTCCTGGGCAGCCTTTATTGGCTTCCACTTTCCAACATGCTTTCTTAAGATTCTCTGAATCCACTATTCTTTCCATGAGTTGATCTGTTGGGCTTTCCTTAGAAAAGATTGCAAAGAGTAATTGCTGCTCCTCGTACACAATAGATCGCATTCCGTGTTCTCTGTTTGTGTCGTGGTCTTGGGCACTTC
>CAIPFQ010000056.1 GCA_903864395.1 uncultured Chlamydiae bacterium
TAAATAACGCCCCCGAGAACAAATATCCCGAGGCATCCAACCCAAAAAAGTTGCAAAGACCTATAGCATGGGCGGAGAATTATTGGTAACTGCGAGCTTTCATCCTGCCCCTGAAGGGACAGGTTTTCTCGCTCGTCCAGGATAAAAGATAGAGAACGCTTTGGCGCGGATCGATAGAGCCAGAGGCGATCCATTTAAGCTTTGTCAAAAGCGCTAAGACGGCAGAGCCTTCAACCCCGCCGCTAGAGGTTGAGCTCGCAAGAGGTTGTCGTGAGGGACAAAAGGATCTGGAATAGGTTCTTGAGGGAGAAGCGCACTGGCAAGTGCGAAGGCAAAAATCATTCTTCGCGTGTCTTTTGCATTTTTTCTGTGAGCGTGGCGAAAAATTGTGAAAAAGCGTCCGTGACGCGTAAATTTTCCAGCCATTCGTCTTGAGAGATCTCTTCGAGGGGAGGGAGGCACCTTGCTGCGAGTGCTTTGTAGATAAAAGCCATTGCCTCGTCTGTTCTTGAAAGGATGGAGTAAATGCAGGCGAGATGATAGTAGGCGTAAGGATTGCCGAGTTGCCCGGCTTTGCTGATTTTTTGTTCTGCATCCCAGTAGAGTTGATCCCGAAAGTCTAGATCCGCTGTGTGTTGCGCGAGATAGATCAGGCACATGCCCCAGTCAATCCAAATTTGATCTTCTTCTTCGTTCTGCCTTGCAGCCAGGCGGAAAAAATGGATCGCTTTTTTATAATACTCTGTTTCGAATACCAAATGCCCAGTTTCTAAATAGCACACAGCGATATGTTGATAAATGCTTGGAAAATCGGGGTGAATCAGAAGCACATGAGAAAAAATTTCAATTGCGCGCTGGTAATGAGATTCATCCATCGTGAAATCACCGAGACACTCGAGCGAGGTGGCGTACTCGAAAAGCCATTCAGGGTGATGAAGGATCGATTCTTTATATCCTTGGAGCAGCGATTCAAAATCGAGAACCGCTTTTTCAATCGAAACAAAATCATCGCTATAGCGACTCAATTGCATCGCCCATTTTGCTCGATCGAAAAGAAGCGCTGGATAAGATGGTTTTAAATCGCTCGCCCTTGTGAAAAATCTCCCTGCTCTCTCTAAAAGATCTGGATCGTTGAGGAGTGTGGCAAATGAGCAATGAACGGTTCCTAAGGCGTGCCAATGCTCTGCGCTGGTTCGATCAATCGAAAGACCCCATTGCAGTTTTTCAATGGCCATTTCATGGTACTCTGAATCTTCATAATAGTCGCCGAAAGCCGATAGGCAAAGACCATACGCGAGCCATAAATCGGGATCGTCTGGATAAAGATCGGTCGCTTTTAAAATCTTATTTTCTGCTTCGATTAATAGATCGAGTCTTGATGTTAGAGTGCCTAGGGAGGAGAGAGATTCCACCCACTGCGCGACAATCATTGGATCGTCAGGATCTATGGTCGCGGCTCTTGCGCACTTTTCTACGCTGAGGCGCAGTTGCTTTTCGTCTCTGCAAAGGCGCCCTGATTCAGCGAGAATTTGCGCCCAATCGAGCCAGACCCCTGCATCTCTTGGATGTAGCTTTACAGCGGCAGCATACGCGTCGGATGCTTTGGCTACATAGCGCTCGTCCATTGTATTCAGATACATTTGCGCATAGCTCTCTCCTAGAGCCGCCCACCCTTCGTAGTATTGAGGAGACACGCGCAGCGCCTCTTGCAA
>CAIPFQ010000057.1 GCA_903864395.1 uncultured Chlamydiae bacterium
AGCCAAGGCAGGCAGCCCACAAAAGCTGCAAAGTCGAGCATACTTCTTATGATCTCACATCGCCATATATGAATCCATATATTTTTATGGCGATGGATTCCTCCGAGCGAGCACCATTTTTCCAATCCAGAAAACATTATCCATCATATTCCGCCCTAAACCAAGTTTTAGCCCATGTTAGGGCGGTTTTTGTTGTGTATTTCGCCCTAACCAGATAAACTAGAAAAATACGAAGGGAGATTCATGAGCCAGATCATTGGGAGGAAAAAAGAAGTTGAAGTTTTGGAAAAACTTTTTAGGTCTAAAACGGCAGAATTTCTAGCGATCTACGGAAGACGGCGCATTGGAAAAACTTTTCTAGTTAATCAATTTTTTAAAGATAAGTGTCTTTATTTTGAGGTGACGGGGAGCAAAGGGGCTTCTTTGAAAGAACAACTTGCTGATTTTCATAGAGAGTTTTGCGCACTTTTCAAATCTGAGGAGAGCTCAAAAAATCCTAAAAATTGGAGCGAAGCTCTTCATACTCTTAAGGAGGCGATTCTTTTGATCCGTCCTGAACAAAAGGTTGTCCTTTTTTTTGATGAGCTTCCTTGGCTGGCTGCACCAAAATCGGGATTTTTGCGGGCTTTGGAATATTTTTGGAATCGGCATGCATCGCGCATGGCCAATGTGTTGTTAATCATTTGTGGCTCTGCGGCGTCTTGGATGATTCAAAAGGTGATTTACAATCGAGGTGGACTTTATGGAAGATTGAGCGCGGAAATTCGACTCCAGCCATTTTCTCTCACTGAGGTAGAGGCTTATTTTATTTCTCGACAAATTGTGCTTCCAAGAAAGCAGATCGTTGAAATTTTCATGGCGACGGGCGGCGTTCCCCAATATCTTCATTTTGTAGAACGGGGATGTTCTTCTCTCCAAACGATCAATGCGCTGTGTTTCCATGCACAAAGCCCACTCCTTAAAGAATTTCATAATCTTTACGCTTCTTTGTTTGAAAGTGCCGAACAGCATTTAAAAATTGTCCGCGCTCTTGCAAATAAGCGTCAAGGGATGGGTTTAACTGAACTCATTCTTACAACAGGCCTATCTAAGGGAGGGCGTTTGAGTACATTGCTGGTCGAGCTCGAAGAATCTGGGTTTATTTACTCATTTTCTTTCTTTGGAAAATCTCAAAAAGAAAAAAGATTTCGGCTGATCGACGAGTATAGCCTGTTCTATCTCACTTGGATTGATCCTGAAAAACAACAAATTCTCCAAGGATTTGACAAAGACTATTGGAGTAAAATGCAAATGTCCCCTTCTTGGCATGCTTGGGCAGGCTATGCTTTTGAAAATATTTGCCTAAAACACAGCCATAAAATTAAGGCAGCTCTTTCGATTGGAGGCGTCAGCACCACTCAATCGTATTGGCAATCTCTCCCGACCCAAGGATCTGAAGAAGAAGGGGCTGAAATCGATCTCGTCATTGATCGGGCAGATCAGTGCGTAAATCTTTGTGAAATGAAATTTTATAACAGCATTTATACAATGACCTCTGAAGAAGCTTTTTGTTTTGAAAGAAAAAAAAGGGTCTTCCGATCAAAAACAAAAACTCGAAAAGCTCTTTTCACAACGCTCATTACGCCTCATGGCGCCAAAGAAAATGCACATTATTTGAGCAGTGTGGACCAGCAGTTAACTTTAGATTGCCTATTCTAACAGCCAAAATTAGTAATTATGACTCCATTTGATGGTAAATTTGCCTTGCTCTTGCCTCTGATCGCTTTCGAGCTGCACGATCCAGCCTCCGCTCAACTCAACCTCGATGCTGATATTCGTTGAAGAATCTTCTGCGCCCTGCGTTAAAGAGACCAAAACGCCCTCGCTGATATATTTTCCCACTTGGAGCGCAATCGTGTCTTCAATGTCTTGATCTCCGCTGGAGACAGAGACGATGCTAAGCCGATCGACGCCGAGTGCTTTGCGTGTGTTTTCTAGAACATCGGGCCCTTGGCCTGCTAGCGATGCGATAGAATTTGCGAGTTGCAACGCTTGAAAACTGTTGATCTCTGCTAAATCTTGGCCAAAAAGAAGATAGGACATAATTGTGCTGAGAGGCAAAGGCGGAGAAGATTGCAAGGTGAGCTGCGGATGATTGAGAGGCCCTTTGAGACGCGCGGTGATAGAAATGCCTTTTACTTCCATAACGCCCGCAAGATCGAGTCTTGGCATTTCGTGTTCCCTCCCTAAGAAAGAAAGCTTTCCGTCGAGAAGCTTAAATTGTCTGCCTGCGAAAGAAAATTCGCCGCGCACTAGCTCCAAATGGCCCTCCGCTGTAAGGTCTGAGAGCATTCCCCCCACATGAAAATCTCCATTCCACTCGGACTGAAGGCCGCGCCCTTCGATTTTTATAGATTTTGGCGCTGTAACGCGAAGATCGAGAAAGAGGGGATAGGGGCGCTGTGTAGGGGGTGTCGGAACTGGGATGGGCTTCGTTGGGTTTTTATAAACGACGACGAGACGGGGCAAAAATCTCGGAACACGATCGGGAATATGAAAGTTGCTCTCGATCACCTGAATTTGCCCTGTCGCCCTTGCCTCTTTGAGATTTCCTTCGATCCGGATTTTCCCTTCGACATCTGACGCAATGAGATCGATTTGCGTTGCCCGAAGAGGGTTCGCCTCGATATCAAACACAAAGGGAAACTGTTTGGCTGGGTTTAGAAAAACAGATCCTGTCGCCGAAAAAGTTTCTCCATTTTTCCCCGCTGTTGCAGATTGCAAAATGAGATTTTTTCCATCCGCTTTGCCCTCCATGCGAAGATTGATAAGTCGCGTGCCTGTAAGATAGTTTTCATAAGAGCCATTTTCAAGAAGAAAATTTCCTTCAATGAAAGGATCTCCCAAAGTGTTTGCCAATGTAAATTCCGCAGCTCCAACGCCTGTCATTCGATGTGTGCCGAGATTGAAAAAATCGAGCCCTTCCTCGATATTTCCATGAAAAGACAAAAACCCTTCTACGGGCTGATCGTACAATAGTTCTGCTTGTCCTTCTGAGAAGCGGATGGGAAGAGATGTTTTAAGAACAAGGGTTTCTTTGCCAGCGATCTCAAAAGATCCTTGCGCCTCAATTAGGTGGTTTGTGATTTGCCCTTTGAGTTTTCCTGCAATGAACGTGGGGCTGTCTGCTGTGGGAATGACCGTTCCTTGGAATGTGCCAGCCATTTCTCCCGCCGCCTCTTTGAGCACGAGGGAAGCGTCTGTCCGTCCCCCTAAATCGACTGCGAGAGGCAGAATTTCAAGAGGAAATTTTTCGAGCGTGGCATGGAGGTCCAAAAGATTGTCCGCTTTTTCCAAATTGAGAAAAACACGAGAGTCCCCTAAGAGAAGATCTAAGCGATGGACCTGAATATTGTTTGGAAAAATTGCAAACTTACAAGGAGCCGCAAGAGACAGAGCGCGAAGATCCAGCATCCCTTGCAGGGTTTCGATCGATCCAGACGCGCCGCTTTTTTGCAGGGCCGCAATGCCTGCGAGGTTGATGTAAAAAGGGTGTTTCCAGCGTCCTGTAAGCGCTAAAGCGAAAGGTTTTTCTTGCGCTCCAAGGGGCGCTTTGAGAGCGATGGTTGAAAAACTGGCTTTTTCATAGCTTGCGTTTTCAAACAGGAGATCGAGGTGGTTGAGAGAGGCTATAAAATGTCCTTTTTGGGCGAAAAAAGAGTTCCAATGAAAGTTTTCTGTATCTCCTTGAACATTGATCCCTTGTTTTTCCTCTTCAGGCTGAAAAGTCACGACCCCATCCGCTTTCCCAAAGAAATCAGATATTTTATGGAGATCAGAAAGAGCGACATTCACCTGGCCAAGAAGGCGCATCGATTGCAAAAGTTCTACATTCCCAGAGGCTATTGCCCCTGCGCCCTCGATCTTAATTTGAGAAAGGAGCCACGACCCTTTCTCTGTCGGCGAGATTCGAAAACTTCCTTGCCATGGCGTATTTAGAACATTCGCGCTAAATTGCGCCTCTTCTTTTTTCGTCGTCAGGTGAAACCGAAAATTGGGCGATGCCAGCGTCGCGTCCGCCTGAGCGATATGCCAGAGAGGATCAATTTGTAAACTGGCGTTGAGAGAGATTTTTTCTTTTTCCATTCCAGGGAGATACAGATTGCCCCAAATTTTGCCTGAGAGTTTTTTTTTGCCGCTCAAAGAAAAATGAAACACGGCCGATTGATCCCAAGGGCTCATTTTTGGGAAGATGAACGATCCTTTTGAGCGAATAAATCCTTTTTCATTCCCTTGAAGGGACACCTTAGCCAAAGCGCCTGGCATCTCTTGGCTTTTCGCTGTGAATTGAAGGAAGAATTTTCCTGTTCCATCGACTTTGATCGCCCCCTGTGTTTCGGTATGGGGGCTTGAAGGGATTTTGACATCGAGAAGATGGAAATGTTTTACGCGGATCGCGACGCCACGGCGGGGCACTTGGGAAAGCAGATTTTTTTGAGACGCTTTTGCTTTGCGCTGCCACGAGATCCCTTGCGCTTGAAGGTCTGTGAAAAGAATTTCCTTTTTTAGGAGTGCCGCAAGAGAGAGGCGCGTTTCCAATCTTTCTACTTGGAGATCGAGCGTCAAAGAGGTGGCTTGAAGGTGGTGGAGCACGATGGTGTGGGGAAGATTTCCCTCTATTTTATCTACTTGGATCTTCCAGCCAGCTTGCTGAAGCGATTCTGTAAACAGTCTGAGAGCGAGGTTTTTGCCCCAATCGCTTTGCAAAGCGAGGATGGCTGCGGAAAGAAGAATGAGAAAAAGGAGAAAAGAAGTTCTTAGTATTTTCATCAGAATGTTTGTCCTACGGATGCATAGAGTTGATAGCTGTGATCGACCTTTGGGCGTCGATGCAAGGGAAACCCGACATCTACGCGAAGCGGGCCGAAGAAAGTAAAGTAGCGAAAGCCTGCGCCAACAGATGGATACCAAGTGTCTCTAAATTTAGGCCACTGGGAAAAAGACACAGTGCCAAAATCGGCGAAGGGGACGAGACCGATCGTTTTGGTGACTTTCCAACGAATCTCCGCAGTGGCTAAGATCGCAGATCTTCCCCCATAAGGCTCTCGACTGGCATTGAGCGGGCTCACCGTTTTATAGCGATAGCCACGCAAATCGTTTTCAGAGCCTCCGAAAAAAAGTTTTGTCATTGGAATATTTTTTTGGTGACTCCCTGCGATGGATCCAAACTGCGCGCGGAGGGCGAGAGTGAATCGTTTGTGAGCGAAGGGAATATAAAAATTACCCGTTAGCCTTTGTTTGACAAAATGTTCATTTGAGAAAAAAAGAGATTGATAGGGGGTGATTGAGTAAATAATCGCAACGCCGCGCATGGGGTCGAGCGCATTATCGGCGTTTTCGTAGCGGATAAAGAGGGGAATGCCGACCAACAGGTAGGTGCCGGGATTTGCCGCTTGCGATACGTTGATGTGTTCGAGTTTCATGCCGGCGGAAAAAGCCGATTCTGGGTTGAGGATTCTGTCGATATATTGGGCAAAGCGGTAGATGAAGGCGAGATACGGATTGATGTTTTCTCGAGAAAGCTCTCCGAAGGCGCGGTAAGTTTGATCAAATGTTAAAAAGTCATTTTTTTTATAGGCGAATTTTCCTGCGATAAAGCGACGCGATACATCGCCCTTTGCGCTCAAAGTGTCTCCCATGCCGCCAATATTGCGATGCGCCCAAGCGAATGTGAATCCAGGGCCATCGACAGTGCCCCAAAATCCACCAAGGCTAATTTTTTGGTGCTTTGCTTCGGACAATCGAATTTTCATGGGCAGCTCTCCCGACGCATTGAGTGTATCGTCATGGGAGATATAGACAGAGGAAAAAAGCTCTGATTTTAAAAGCCTTTCCTGTGTTTTTTCAATGAGGTTAGAATTATATACCTCGCCCTCTTTCCAATGGATTTTCTCTTTCACAAAAAGAGGTTTTACGTTTTTAAGTCCAAAAAATGTCGAAGTGCCAAAAAGAGCTTTGTCTCCTTCATTCACGCAGGCAGCAGCCCTTACCTCTTTTGCCAACATATCGACCTCGACCCGTCTTTTGTCAATCGAGGCGAGAGGATAGCCGCACTCTGAGAGCAGAGTTAAAATATGGAGCTCTCCATTGACAATGTCTGTGGAAATGGCTGGCTGCCCAATCCTGAGACCTAGCCTTTTTGGAGAAAAAGAAGAACAGTATTCGATCTTTGCGAGGGCGTCACAATCAGAGTGTTTTGTAAAAACCTCGTAAGCGGAGAGTGTGTATTGAGGCCCTGGATGAATCTGTAGGGTGATCTGATACGGCTCCACAGAGTCTGCCTGTAAGATAGGCTCGATAGCGACCTCGTAATAGGCAAAGGCGTGCAGCACTTCGATGAGGGCGGGGATGTCGGAGCTTATTCGGTAGCGCAAGCCGTTGATGGAGGCGGGAGGGCGGCTTTGCAAAGAGATAAGCTGCGAAGCGTCATGAACGGCTCGGAGCGCCGCGGGATCGTCTAGGCCACTAAAATGCACTTCGTAAGTGATGGCACAAAGAATTGCGGGCGAGGATAAAAAAGAGAGCCAAGATAAACGCGCCATGAGACGGCACTGTAGCTGAGGGCAAACGTTGCGGTCAATTGAAAAACCTGTTTGAATGAGAGGCGTGGAAACCAGAACACAATCGAAATTGATTTATGAAAGAGCGCGTCAAATCATTCCTGGTGGCGTCAATTCTCCTGTTCGCTCTTTTCGTGAAGTCGATGTTTTTCCTCCTTTGATTGTGAAAGAGGGATCGGGCTCTCTCATTCGCGATGCTGATGGACGCGAATATATTGATTACTGTTTGGGGTGGGGCTCGATGATTTTAGGCCACGCTCATCCTGCGGTCGTCAAGGCCGCTGCAACGCAAATGGAAAAAGGCTCTTCTTTTGGAATTGCGACGCTTTTGGAAGTAGAATTTGCTGAAAAAATTGTCTCTCTCGTTCCTTCCGTAGAAAGGTTGCGGCTCGTCTCTTCGGGGACAGAAAGCTCTATGACTGCGGTTCGCTTGGCGAGAGCTGTGACAGGAAGATCAAAACTCATTAAATTTTCGGGGCACTATCACGGCCATGTTGATTCTCTGTTGATTCAAGCGGGATCGGGGGTTTCTTTTCTCAATAGGGAAGCCAGCTCGAAAGGCATTCCTCGGGGAGTGGTCGAAGACACTTTGGTCTTTCCTTTTAACAATCTAGAGATTTTGTGTGATTTTTTTCGCAAAGATCCAAAAGCCTCTGATTTAGCGGCGGTTATTTTAGAGCCCATTGCTGGCAATATGGGCGTTGTACTGCCTGAGCCTGGATTTTTGGAGATGCTGCGTGAAGAAACGGAGCGTGCGGGGGCTCTTTTGATTTTTGACGAGGTGATTTCTGGCTTTCGGGTGGGGCTTGCAGGCGCTGCAGGGCTTTATGGGATTGATCCCGATCTTACCTGTTTTGGGAAAATTATCGGGGGAGGGTTTCCTTTGGCCGCTTTAGGGGGAAAGAAGCAATTTCTCGATGCCTTAGCGCCTTTGGGAGAGGTGTATCAAGCGGGCACCCTTTCAGGCAATCCTGTGGCGGTGACGGCAGGGCTTGCAACGCTTGCGCAGGTGGAATTGGCTGGGTTCTTTGAAAATCTTCAATCTAAGACGGATCGACTGTTAACGCCGATTCGAGAGGCGATTGCCTCTCGTGGGTGCAAAGCTTGCGTGAGAGCGCAAGGGTCGATGTTTTCTGTTTTTTTTGGTCTTCGAGAGGTGCTCTGCAAAGAAGATTTGCAACATCTTGACAAAGAATGCTTTAAGAAATTTTTTCGTTTTCTTTTTGAAAACGGGATCTATATTCCTCCTTCTCCACAAGAAGCTTGGTTTCTTTCAACAGCCCATACGAATGAACAAATTGATTTTACTGCAAATAAAGCGGTAGGGTTTATTTATAGTAATCTTTAAAGCTAATTGACATTCAAATATATTTCGTGTACAATAATTGTTAATTAATTATTAATAATCAAGGTTGTTATTTATGTCTAATTGTTTCGGTTTATTTAAGAACCCTCAGCCGCATCATGCTGAATTCAAAGCGGCTATTGAAAAGGCACGAATTGATGCATTGCAAAATATTAGAACAATTAGAATAAATAGTTATTGGAATGGTTTATCAAGAGAAGTGAATCTAGTAGCTCTGGATATCAGAAAATTAGGGAAAGATCGCTCAGTGGCTGATGTCGTGCGAAGGATCGAGGCATGTGCTCAAAAAATTAATATTTCTAACTATAATAGGAAGGATATCTTCTTTCTCCAAGAATGCGCGATAGCCTTGACCTCTGGAGATGGGCTGAAGGCTTTACAAAACTATGGACGAGCTTGTCTGAAGCTAGATAACAACTCGATGACCATTGATTACACAAAATTTGTGAAAAAAATGTCAATGGCTATGAAAACAACGAACGTGTATAACAGAAATACATTTTGGGGCAAAATCTGGTGGGCAATTATGCACCCCTGTCTGGTGTGGAACGAGTGGGTGGCTGCCCACAGACCTTTGGAATATAATGGAAGTCTTGATAATCCCTCTTTTTTAGCCCATACGTATCAGATCGGAGACAAGAAAGCGCGACTTTATTATGGGTCTGGCCCTACAGGCAGTGCTACGTATGAAAAGCTCTTGCTCCCAGCCTATAAAGATAAGCAGATGGAAATACGAACCAATCGTCAGAATACAAGTGAAAAACATGATTGGCAAAGAATCGAAAAACTCCACGTTATCGCGGGTAAACACGATGATGTATTAAAAGTCTTCACGATTCCGTTCGATCGGCCAGAGCTTGAAAATATTTCTTTTTTAAATGTGTCTGGTTTTTTTAGTGAATATAAACATAAAGAAGGAATAGTAGTTTATAATGTAGGTGAAGAAGAAAAAACTAAATACATGAAAGAATTTAATGATTGTTTAGATAAAGCACAAACATTTCTGACTACCTATATTGAAAACACTGAGCTTTGGAAAGCAACCTTCAAAGAAGCTGGTGGGAAGAAGCGATTGGCTAAGGTCATGCTTTTGGTGATAGGTCAATTTTTGACAAGAGAGTTCATTAAGGCCAATCTTTGCGACACAGGGAAACAATGTGTGATTGCCGATGCTTGCAAACAACATGTGGATCGCGGTGTTGTTACGACAAACGCCATGCGCTTGATTAACTGGGAGAGCGAGGGAGACCCAGTTCCTGTAGTACTCACCAGAAACTTAGCAGAAGAAATCGCCGGGTCTGTCTTCGGCAGGGCTTATATCGTCGATGACCGAGTGATCGAGTATTCTCGTTACAGGGTCTTGGAAGATTTTATGCTCCTTCTAGCTTCAAAAAAAACAACTTCTTAGAATCTATCTCGTTTTAGGCGAGTCTCTTCGGTTTCTGTATTCTAGGCTTTGCGCATTATTGCAAAATATGCATTTTCCGAAAATTCAAGAACGTGTATCATTTGCGTATGATGATACGCTTCGTTGGACGCGAAAAAGAAAAGGCCTCCTTTGAGACTCTAACTTCTCTTAAAAGACCCTCTTTTAATTGTCATTCGGGGGCGCCGGCGCATTGGCAAGAGTCGATTCGTTGAGGAATGCGCCAGGGAGCGCGTTTTTGTCCCTTTTTCTGGCTTAGCTCCGCAGAAGGCGATGAATGCCCAAGATCAACGCAATGCCTTCGCCTATCAACTGTCTCGGCACTTTACCACTCCTTTGATGGTCTTTCTCGATTGGTCGGATGCTTTTCATGCCCTAGAGAGCTGTCTTTCTAAGAAACCCACGGTCATTTTATTGGATGAAATTTCTTAGATGGGGGAAGAAGACCCTACATTCATAGGGAAGCTTAAAATTTGGTGGGATCGCATTGCAACGCGAAATCTTCCTTGGATTTTGGTTCTCTGCGGCTCTGTCTCTATTTGGATCGAAGAAAATATCATTCGAAGCACAGCTCTATTTGGGCGCATTTCTCTACAAATTGATATGCATCCTCTCCAATTGCCAGAATGCGGTCTCTTTTTGAAAGAAGTGGGGTTTAAAGGTTCTGCTTACGAGATGTACAAATTACTATCCGTCATGGGCGGCATCCCTTGGTATTTACAACACGTTAGCCCTCAGCAAATGGCGGAAGAAAATATTCAACGGATGTGTTTTACATCAGGCGGTCTGCTTTCGAATGAATTTACGAAAATTTTTCACGATTTGTTTAATACCCGAGGCACTTTGCATCAGAAAATCATCCGCGCCCTCGCAGAGGGGATGAAAACGGTGAAAGAAATCCGAGAATTTTCTCATTTATCGGACAGCGGCATCGTGAGCGTCGGTATACAAGATCTCATTATCTCTGGATTTGTTACAAAACATACGCAATGGTCGTTTAAATCAAAAAAACAAGCTAAACAGGCGTTGTATCGACTGAGCGATTGTTTTTTGCGATTCTATGTCAAGTACATAGAGCCTGGATTGAAACCTAGCGAGGGAAGCTATGGATTTCAAGTTGAAAGTTTGCTTTTGCAAAACCGTTCTCTTTTGTGCAAAGCCATAGGGATTCGAAACGAGGATATCGTCGCTGATAATCCTTATCTTCAGAGAGCGACAAGCACTCGAAAAGGCTGTCAGATCGATTATCTGGTGCAAACTGTGACGAACAATCTCTTCGTTTGCGAATTTAAATTCCATGCTCGCGAATTGGAATGTGAGATCATCGAGACGATGGGAAAAAAAATCGGCTCTCTCTCGATTCCCAAAGGATTGGCTCCCGTGCCCGTGTTATTTCACATTGGCGGTGTTAGCGCGTCTTTAGAAGAGCGCCGTTATTTTTATCGCATCGTGGATATAAGCCGTTTTCTCAAGGACTCTAATCGGTTGATTTAGGAAAGAATTTTCGAAAGATCTGTAAATTCTGGATTTTTGTCTTGCACCCCTTTTTCAATTTGACGGACACTCGCCATCACCGTAGAGTGGTCTCTGCCAAAAAACTCTCCGATCTTTTGGTAAGAAAGTTTGAGCTGTTCGCGGCATAGGTACATGGAGACTTGTCTCGGAAACGCAGTTTCCCTGGTTTGCGATTTTCCTAAAATATCGGAAGAGCGAATTCCATAGTGCGCAGAGACCTCTTTGACAATTTTTTCTGGCGTTTGTACGGCAGCCGTTTCCTTTTTTAAAAGATCTTGTAAAAGAATTTCGGCCCCTTCTGGATGAACTTTTTCTGAAGTTTTTGAGCGTAAAGCCAGCGTTTGCAGAGCGAGGAGAGGATTTTTGGGGAATTTTTTTAAGAGAAAACCAATCAAGCTCGGCTCAATAGGCAGCTTCCACAGTTCGGCTTTTTGCGCGAGGATTGGCGTCCAGTCTCCTCCCTTTAGAGGGATCACAATGCCCCATTCAAATCGGCTCACAAGGCGCGGCTCCACGTCTTGCAAAAGCCTTGGAAGACACTGAGAGCTGAGTACAATCGGACACCCCCGCGTGTGCAATTCATTGAATGTATGAAAAAGCTCTTCTTGCGTGGATAGCTTTTTGGAAAAATCATGCACATCATCAATCAACAGCGCACCTGCGGAACGATAGAGAGTTCGAAGTTTTCTTAGCGTTCCTTTTCGAATGGCTTGAATCACATGTTCGGTAAAGTTCACTGCGTGAATGTAGAAAGGACAAAATCCCCCTTCGCGCAAAAGAAAGGCGGCGCTTGTCAATAGGTGTGTTTTTCCTACGCCTGAAGAGCCATGAAAAAAAATAGGATTAAAATTCTTCTTCAAAATGTTTTTCACAAGGTCTATCGCCACTGGATGGGTCGTATCAGTGGGAAGAAAGTTTGCGAGGGTCATTTCTGGATCGAGAGCTTCTGAAGAGATCCCCGATTCTTGCTCCAAAAAAATGTTTTTTGGCTGAGGGAGGAGAGAAAGAGGGGTGGAAATATGGACGCGAATCGGGCGTCCATTATTGTTGATAAGTTTTTTTAGCTCTGGTCTTACATGCTCTTCAAACCAACTGACTTGAAAAGAATTGTCGGCCTCTAAATAAATATTCGCAGCGTCGAAGCGAAGGATTTTGAGAGGGAGAACCCAACGCTCTATCGTACTCTCTCCGAGAGACTTTTTGAGCTGCGAGAGAAATTGATCCCAAATCAACATTTTTTTGGCGCTTTACTCCTTGTGATCCACCATTGTTGCCCAATCCCAAGAAGCGTTGAGAACATGAAGTAAATATTGAGCCCCGAGGGAAAATTATAAAAGAGGACGATGAAAATAACGGACATCATATTTCCCATCATCTTTTGCTGCTTTTGCGATTCAGTCAACTGGCTAGCATCTTTCGGCACCGTAGAGGTCAAACGCTGCTGAATGAACATTGTCGCCCCCATAAGAATCGGCAGCAAATGGAACTCGTTGCCGATAAACCACAACGGCTGTCCCCAAGAAAATAAAACGTCGGGCGCCGCTAAATCGTCAATCCATCCATGGATGAAGGGCGCGCCCCTGAGAGGAAAGCTTGATTTGAGCAAGTAAAACATTCCCATCAAAAAGGGCATTTGCAGCAGCATGGGAATACAGCCTGTGAAGGGGTTTACTTTTGATTCCTTATACAGGTTCATCACCTCCATCTGCGCTTTTTTCGGATCTTTTTTATGCCTCTCTTGCAAAATTTTTACCTTAGGAGCGACCTCTTGCATTTTTGCAGAGGTGCGAATCGACCAGGCGTTGAGTGGATACATCATGGCTCTAAGGGCAATGGTCAGTAAGATAATAGAGGCGGCCCACGATTTTGTCATCGCGTAGAAAAGCTGCATTAAAAAGAATAAAAAATTTGCAAAGGGCCTTGAGATAAAAGAAAACCATCCCTGAATGCTTTGTGCTGAAGCGTAATCGGGGTTATAGTGTTTTTCTGGCTCTGCGTAAAGAGTGTCTAAATCTTTTAACAGAGCATCGTCAAAAGGGCCTGCGAAAATCCGATACGAAGTGTTTGCCTCTGGACTCAAGGGCAAGTAGGTCGCATAGCCTGGATAATTTTGGGCTGGATAGAGATTGTATGCGCTATCGATAAGCGTTAGGCGAGAGGGGATTTGATCTCCATCAAAAGCTTCTGCTTTATAGCCGCCTGCAACCCCCAAGAGAGGATCGAGAATCAGACCGAGAAATCCATTGCAGTTGCTGATCCAGTTAGGGGGCGCCATGCCAAAAATAGCTGTCTTTTTAGGAAGATCAATCGTTTCGACCTCGCCGAGACCGTCTCGGATCACTTGATAGCGCAGAAGGGGGCTATAGCCACCTCCGACAAGCTCGACATCAGGCACTCCTGAGGTCAGCCACAGCCCTTGTGTATTTCCAGACACTTGAAGATCCATTTGAAAACAGTAAGGGCCGCTCTGCGTCTCTGGGAAGGAAAATGTTTTTGTTATATGCCGATCTCCAGCAAAACCCTCGAATTGGATAAGGTTTTTTTCGAAACGGGTTACGCGATACACTGCATTCGCGATTTTTGGATCATCCCCTACGAGATTTAACGCATAACACTCCGCAGGAAAGGGTTTTTTCTGCGCGCCATTGGAAAGGATCATGGCTCTGCGCAAAAGGGGGTAATAGCCGCCGAGGGCGCCGTTTGTCTGCACTTCTTGGCTAAGTGCAGTGTGAAAGGGTTGAAGAGGAAATTTTGCGTTTTGCGGCGATTGAGCGAGGATTTCTCGATCGATGTCAATCTCTCGCACAAGACTTTTTTGATCAAAAGGGTTTTTGAAGGGGAGGTTGATTTCTGCAAGAGCTGCGCCTTTTGTTGAAAAAACAAGCTGCTGATAGCCATTTTCCAGCACATAAAATTCTTCTTTGACAGAATCCATTGCGGTGAGCGGGGTTGAGACTGTATTCGATTTAGCCTCAAGAGGTTGCTGAATTTTGTTCGTCGGGGAGATTGGGGTTGGCGGATTAAACCAGGTGTGTACGCAAAAAAAAGCGACGCTTGTGCAGAAAAGAAAGAGGAGAGAGCGTTTGTCCATGGAGATTCCTAAATCTAGTTAAACTTCCCATCGATCGTAGCAGGGATGGAGTTTCTTCGCTAGTTTTTCTGAGATTTTTAATCTTTTGCTTCCCAGTGCGTCAAATCCTGAGAAATTTTACAAATATCCTTGAATATATATAGGATTTGTGGGAAAATTGTCCTGAAAATGTGGGGTTATTGTGCTGAATTCGCTTTCTTCCTTTATTTCTAATATTTATGTTGAGACAGTTAAAAACCTAAGTGAGAAACCAATAAAAGTTTGCGGAACATCTTTCTCTTTACCTGAAAAAAACTGTTCTGAAAATTTCTTTAGCGCTCGTAAACTTCTTGGAAGTCCAGAAAATCTAAAGGAGCCTAGCGAGACTTTTAAAGAAGCTAAGGGAGCAACGGATAAAATAGCTCAACGTCTGATCGAGCAGGCTTCTAAATTTGCCATGCTGCAAATCATGTACTCGGTAAGCGGTATTGACATTGAAGATTCTGTGACTGAAATAATAAAAGTTAT
>CAIPFQ010000058.1 GCA_903864395.1 uncultured Chlamydiae bacterium
CGCCGATTCGCCGATCGGCACGCCCGCGGCCATGGTCCTGTTGGCGGCCACGACCGCCGCATCGATGGTCGGCCGCGGGTGCGTCAGCGCCGCCGGCAGTGGCGCCGACGGCGTCGAACTGCCACCGCAGCCGGCGCCCAGCAGGGCTACTGCCAGCAGTGCCACCACCGGCCCCGCAGCCACCGCGACGCCCACGCCCACACCCGTGTTGAACCTGTGCATTCGAGTCCTCCGTGGTGCCGACTATAACCGCAGCGCAGGCTCGTCCAGGGCCTCGAGCTGTTCTTGCAGCTCCTGGACATGATTGTCCCAGTAGCGCGTGCCTCCGAACCAGGGAAATGCCCTTGGAAAAAATATTCATTCATCGTAACATTTTTTATGCCAATGATTTCATTTTCTTCCAAATTGAGCTGTATCACGCGATCCACCAACAGAAAGGGATAGCGATGAGGCAAAATATCGAGAATCTCCTTCGCACTCAAAACATCAGACATGGAGCCTTCCTAAATTCATAGCATCAAACAAAGTTTTCGCAAACGCCGCATTGCTGGCATGGCCAGAGCGCACAGCAACGACATGAGCTAAAAGAGGCGCTCCAATAAGAGCTAAATCTCCAATAAGATCCAAAATCTTATGGCGCACCATCTCATCTTCAAATCGAGCCCCATCAGGATTTAAAACCCTTCCTCCTTGGATCACCAAAGCGTTTTCAAGCCCCCCCCCTTTAATAATGCCCTTTTCGATAAAAGGGACAATTTCTTCATAGAGAGAAAATGTTCGACAAGGGGCAATTTCCGCTTTATAGCGCAAAGGCTGAACGACGAAAGAATAGTATTGAGAGCGAAGCAAAGGGGAATGAGGATAATGCATCGTATAGCTTAAACGAAATTCCTCAGACGGCAAAGCGACGAGCAAAACCTCTCCTTGCGCCCAATAAATCGGCTGAGACACGCGCACATAACGACGCGGCTCCGATTGCACTTCTAGTTCGGCTTTCTCAATCAATTCAACAAAAATTTGGGAGCTTCCGTCAGCGGCCAAAAGTTCGGGCCCTTCCACTTCAATCACTGCGTTATCCACTCCGTAAGCGCATAAAGCCGAAAGAAGATGCTCTACCATCAAAACACTCGCTCTATCAGTAGCTAAGCAAGTACATCGAGGAGCCGAGCGAACAAAGGAAATCAAAGCGGGAATTTCAGGAGATCCAGCAAGGTCGGTGCGCTTAAACACAATGCCTGTATCTGGCAAAGCAGGACAGATTTTTAAAGAAACTTTTTCTCCAGTAAAAAGACCTACCCCTGAAGCGAATCCTTCCTTTCGAACTGTTTTTTGCATTTCACCAGAATATATTCGCGTCAAGTCCTCACCTCTAAAAAGGAACAAATTCGAGGTTATCGCAGGTATCCATTTAGAGGCAACTTTTTCCTCAGTCCCAAACAGATAAAACATCCACTTAACACTAAAATCGCAAAATCGCCCCAAAAAGAATAAAGCGTCGCATAAGAGAAAACAGGAACGGACAAGTATACAGCTCCCATCTGTCCCGAGACCCCTCGCGATTCAATTGGGTGACCGAAACAATCGATGACCCCAGTGATTCCCATATTCGTAGAGCGAAATAAAAACACACCATTTTCAGCAGCTCTCACGCGTGCGTGTTCAAAATGCTGCTCAGCGAGCTTAGAATCAGGGAACCATACATCATTCGAAACACTGACAAGCATTTGAGCACCGAGATTTCGCACGCCGCGCAATAATTCGCTATACCCTTCCTCGGAGCAAATCGCGATGCCAACAGGAAGATGAGAGGCAAAGACTTTAGCTTCCTTTCCTGCTTGACAAGGCTCTGAAATGCCAAACTCTTGATCCAAGAATTTGGCAATCCAAGCCACGCTCTGAAGAGGAATATACTCTCCTGCAGGAACCAAGACTCTTTTGTCATATTCCTCGACAACACTCATCCCTGGACGGAAAAGGAACGCGGCGTTCGTGCCTCTTGCGCAATGATTCAGCCCCACAATAAGGTCTGCTTGCAAATAATTTGATAAAGTCGCCGCCATGAAAGCGTTTGTAACAAGCCAGGTCTCTCCCTGCGGCCGTTGATCTGGAAAGGCGAAAGGGGCGCGCAAAGGGGGATGAAAAGCAGCACTCGAAGAGCCAAAATTGTGCTTCCAGCGCGCTTCAAAGACGCTCAAAGGACACCAAGGCGCCTCAAGCCCATAAGGAAATGCAGCCTCTGGAAGAGCGACAAGATCCACCCGAGGCCCAGAATCTAGGAACTGCCAGAGGCGACTCCACTGTTCAATGGCGGGAATAAAGCGCTCGGGACAGAGAGGATCTTTCGTTTTCTGCTCTACCTTAAGGGCTGTGTCGACCAAGGCGATGGCAACGGAGCGCGTAGGATATCCATGTTGCTCAATCAAAGTTTGCTGCAAAAAACCAAACCCGTGAGGAATGCAAGCCAATAGAGCCCATACTCCTATGCGCAGCTTCGAAGGGCGCAAGAAAAATAATAGCCCCGCCAGATTTGTTAAAATGACCCAAAAAGAGAGTCCATAAATCCCAAACAGGGAAGCAAACTGAATCGAATAACGCCCACAGGCCAACGCCATCCCCGCTGGATTCCAAGTAAATCCCGTCAAAAAATAAAGGCGCATCCATTCGAGAATCACAAACACGCCAGCGGCAGCGGCAGCCTGCCTATAGGGTTTTTTGGAGCGCATATCAAGCATGCAAGAAAAAAGACCGAACTGAACTGCAAGTCCAACCAATAAAAAAGCATACACGCCAAGAAAAAGAAATCCCATATAGTGAATGGACGACATCCAAGAAAGCTGCACCGCATGGACGGCTGCGAACCACGAAGCGGCGAGAAAAAACCTGCGCCATCGACTCGATAAAGAGAGCATTGCTTTCCAAAATAGAGCGTATCCCCCGATAGAGGCGACCAGCCCAGCTTGCGGCAGCCAAGCCCCTTGTCCGAGCGCGACGAGAAAGAAACTCACAAGAACGAAAAAAGCTTGCAGCATTAACCCTCTCGAGAAAAGGGATCTGAGGGAGACTCATTTCCTCGAGCTCCATGAAGAATCACAACGAACAGGGCGCCGAGAATCGCGAAATCGCGAAGGAAAAAGGAGAGGGCTGCCTCTTGTTGCAAGCCGTCAAGAAACCAAAAATGTTCTGTCAACAAAGTCATAGGAAGCAAAAATAACACTAAGAGGAAAGCTCCAAACTTTTCTTTGATCCCAAATAAAAGAAGTAGACTTCCAATCATTTGGAGCAAGGTGAAGCCTGCCAAGACAAAAGGAGCCCAAAGAAGAACAGTTCCAAAAAATATTTGAAATCCATCGGAGGCAGCCGTATAAGTTTGCCACTCTCCCACCGCGCGCATAAATTCTTTTTCCGCCTCTGTCCAATAAATCATTGTATTGATTCCAGGGGCCAGAAAGGCGGCACTCATAAAGACTCTGGCGAGAAAAGAGAGAAAAGTTCTTACATAGTCCATATCCAAAGAATGCCATATCTAACGATATTCCGCTAGCAAACATCGCTCTATTCCGTGTATACTCTTTGTCATGGCGAAACTTCCCTTTTGCGACCACCACATCGTAGCTTTTTTTCCAATCTATGAGTCCAAGGTCCAGCCGTTAGATCGAGCCTTAGGAGACTATTTTAGAGCGCACAAAAGTCTTGGCGCACAGGATCGACGAACCATCGGAGACACCATCTACGGGATGGTGCGGTGGAAAATTCTTATCGATCACTTTTGTCCGTTAAAGACTGTTCTAGAAAGACTTACGTGTTTCCGTTCGTTAAATTTACACGAGCTCGATCCCTCTCTACCAGAGCCTATACGCCTGGGGGTTCCGGAGATTCTCTTCGGACGACTAAAAAATCAGTACGGAGCAGAAGAGGCAAAACGCCTTTGCCGATTATGCAATACGGAAGCCCCTATGACCGTGAGAGTCAATCTATTAAAAGGGTCTCGCGAGGCTCTGCTCGATCGTTGGAAAGATTGTGCCGCAAAGCCCTGCGCCACGGCCGCAGCGGGGATTTTTTTTCAAAAAAGAAAGCCCCTTTTTTCTCTCCCCGAATTTAAAGAAGGTCTTTTTGAGGTGCAAGATGAAGGGAGTCAGATCGTAGCTTCCCTCATGGCTGTAGAACCTGGAGATACCGTGTTGGATTTTTGCAGTGGATCGGGAGGAAAAACTCTTGCCTTTGCGCCATCCATGGAAGGGCGCGGACAGATTTATCTGCACGACATTCGCAAAAACGCCTTATTGGAGGCAAAAAAACGATTACGGAGAGCGGGCATTCAAAACGCTCAATGCCTAGAGCTTGGGCATCCTCAATGGGCAAAGCTTAAAAATAAATGCGACTGGGTTTTGGTTGACGTTCCTTGCAGTGGCACAGGGACTCTGCGACGCAATCCCGATCAAAAATGGCGTCTTGACGCCCCCATCCTAGAGAGGCTTGTCGACACGCAACGAAAAATTGCCCTCGAAGCCGCTTCTTATCTCAAGCCTGGCGGGCACCTAGTCTATGCGACTTGCAGTTTACTGGCCGAAGAAAACCAAGATCAAATCAAAGCTTTACTGGACTCAACTTCCTTGGCTCTCGAAGGAGCTCCCCTTCACTTACTGCCCCAAGAAGGGGGCATGGATGGCTTTTTTGCTGCGTGTTTAGTGCGAAACTTTCCTTTGTAAAAAAGAGTCTCTCTGATATGCTGCTAAGCATGTTGATAAAAGCCTTTCTTCTTGCCGTGATTCCTTTAGTGGCGCAAATGCCCCTTACCCCTCCGCCATTGGAGCTTTCCCAAACCCCTCCGATCGCTGTGCAAAACTCTATCGCAGCCAAGGTCAATGGGAAAACAATTTCTATGATGGATGTCAAAAAGAAAATGGACATGATATTCCATCAACGCTACGCCCACCTAAAAGGCTCCCCACAAGCTCTCTATCAATTTTATACAGCCAGCTGGCGGCCTATTTTAATGGAGATGATCGATAGCGAGCTCATCTTAGCCGATGCGACAGATCATGAAATCAAAATTTCAGACGCAGAGGTGCGCGAGGCCATGGAAAATCGTTTTGGCCCTAACACGCTGCTCACTCTGGATGAGATTGGTCTGCCCTATGAAGAAGCCTCAAAAATGATGCGCGATGAAATGATCGTGCAGCGCATGAGCTGGTGGTTTATTCAAGCCAAAGCCATGCAAAGCGTAACCCCGAGTGAAATTAAGCAAGCCTATAAAGCTCACATTGAAAAAAATCCTGCGTACCAAGAATTGACATACCGAATTGTTTCAGTGCGCGGGGATAAATGTCGCGAGGGCGCAAGAAAAATTCACCAATATCTCGTAGAAAAAGGGGTCAGTCCAGAGCTCTTCGCGAGCGAACTTACAGCCATCGCTCCCCAGGCACAAGTGTCTTCCGCCTATACAGCATCCGACTTAGAAATTTCAGAGACGCACAAAACCCCCCTTTCAATGCTCTCCCCAGGCAGCTTCAGTGCTCCCATCACACAAAAAAGTCGTACGGCGAAGCAACAGATCGTCCGCATTTTCTATCTCGCAGAGAGGAAAGAACATCCTTCGCCGACATTTCAAGAACTCGGCTCTACGTTGCAAGGCGAGCTCATGCAAAAGGCCCTCGCCGAACATTCTCAACACTATGTCCAAAAACTACGCAAGCGCTATGGATTCGACCCTTTGTTTCTCCAAAGCAGCCTTCCTGAGGACATGCATCCCTTTTCTTTTCAATGATTTTATCGGAACTTCTTGCTTTTCTTACAGCGCAGGGAAGGCGTCCTAATCGAAAGCTCTCTCAAAACTTTCTGATCGATAAAAATATTGTAGCTAAAATCATCAAAACAGCCGGCATCTTCCCTGGGGATCAAGTGCTAGAAATAGGGCCGGGCCCTGGAAGCCTAACACTCGGACTTCTTGAAGCCGGCGCCTCTGTAACCGCTGTCGAGATGGACCCAGTTTTTGCGCGTGAGTTACCTCGATTTCAGACCTCCGACAAAAGACTCCAATCCATCCATGCTGATTTTTTAAAGTTCGATCTTTCGAGCCTTCGAGCTCCTATCAAGGTCGTAGCCAATCTTCCCTATCATATTACAACGCCGATCTTAGAAATCTTAATTGAAGCCTCTCCTTTATTCGAAAGCATGACCGTGATGGTGCAAAGCGAACTCGCCGATCGGATGACCGCACAGGCAGGCTCGAAGGCCATGAGCTCGCTCACCCTCTTTCTTCAGTTTTACACCCATTGGAAAACCTCTTTCAAAGTTTCCTCTGAGAGCTTTTATCCAAAACCCTCCGTGGACTCTAAGGTGATTCAATTCATTTTTCAAAAGCCCCCGCTCTCCGATCCAAAACCTTTTTTTCTTCTCGTGCGTAAAGCGTTTCAGCAACGGCGCAAAATGATCCGCGTCTCTCTCTCAGAGGTTTTTACAGAGTCTCTCCTCCTCGAAGCCCTAGAGGCGGCTCAAGCAAAACCCACAGCGCGCCCAGAAGAACTCTCTCTCCCTCAGTGGCTTCTTTTCTACGGCATTATCGAAAAAGTCGCTGCCACAGTTTCTGCACTCTAAAGGAAAATGTTCCCTTGACATCTTCTTTCGCAATGAGACCCTCATGGGCAATCACCTGCCCTCTCTCATCCACTACGCGCACCTCACCCACGACTTGCCCCTTTACAATTGGCAAAGCAGGGGGGCTCCAAGCGACAAAGGCCCGACAAAGAGGCTCCTCAGCAGGAAAAAAAGAAATAGATAAATCTTCCTTTAGGCCAGCAAAGAGCGGTGTTTTTGCTTGAAAAATCTCTCTTGTAAAAAGATGCTCCTGTCCAAAAAGACGACGCGTCTGCGGCTGCTCTGCAAAGGCCGCTTCAAATAAACGAATAGCATCCGTGTAGCGATTTGTTCGATTTTCCGATCCCAAGAGTGCGGCAATGAGCACCCGTCCCTGATGTTGCGCCGCTGCAACCAAACAATTTCGACTAAAGCTATGCCAGCCCGTCTTGACCCCGATGGCCTTTGGATAATAAAAAGCGCCCGGCTGCAATAGCCGATTTGCTTGCTTTATTTCCACAGCGCCTTGTTTATTTGTCTTAGGCTTTGTGTAAGACAGGGTCTCTACAATCTCTCGAAATTTCGGCTGCAAAAGAGCCTCTTTCGTCATCAAGCAAAGATCGTATGCTGTCGTCTGATGATCGGGATGATGACAGCCATGGGGATTGACAAAGTGCGTTTCTTTACACCCAATCCTTTGTAAATAAGCATTCATCTCTTCCACAAAGACAGGAGTCGAGCCGCTCAAGCCCTCCGCCAAGACATTGGCGGCATCATTGCCAGAGACTAACAGCAATCCATGAAGAAGACCCTCGACCGATAAGAGCTCCCCTATTTTTAGTCCGAGCCGCGTGCCATCGGAATCCCACCAATGAGGAGGACTTCCTAAAATTTCCTTGCGTTGACGAAGACTGTCTGAGGAAACTGTCAATTTTTTATCCCAAGCGGGCTGTTTCTCCGATATAATAAAGAGTGCCGTCGCAATTTTTGTCGTGCTCGCTGGAAAACTCGGTTCATGGGCTTTTTTTTCATATAAAAGAGCCCCTGTAGCCGCATTCATCAAGGCCACGGAGGCCGATTTCACTTCAACGTCAAGGGGTTCCGCACAAAGACAAGAACAGAAAATCAATAATAGAAAACGCATCTTAGGCAGCAGTCTAGGAAAATTCTAATTATTTGACAATCTAATCTAGAAAGGGTACTATGAGGCTACGGTGGGTTCTCGACACAAAGGAGGCGTCATGCTCAATCCGACTCAAATCGAGGCAGCTTACAAAGAGTTTACAACAGATCTCCCCCATTGTGCACACGATGGGATTCTGTCTATCGATCTAAAAACCCTTCACGATCAAGGATTGTTAAATCATATTAGCGGCGATGAGGAAGATCCAGGTGATCTGACGCAGTATTTTCATGTCATTGAAAGCACAGAAAAAGTCACCCTATTCAATCAGCAATTTATCGTTTGGATTGTTCCGAAAACAGAAGAAGAGCATCCTGTAACTTCTGTCCTTATCGCTCTCAATCAGCCTGATAAGGCGCATCTCGAGATGGCTTTTACCGCGCGCGGCGTGTATAACACACCTCGGTGTGTGCTGAAAGTGTTGCAGTACTTTCTTCTCGATATGCTAGAGACCGAAGAGACTCTCACCTCTCTCGAAGAGAATCCATAGTCAAAACATTCGTCTCTCCCTCTCTGGTATAGGAGACCTCGTCCATGATGTTTCGGATTAAGTGAATTCCGAGCCCGCCGATCTCTCTTTTTTCTAAAGGCGCCTCAATATCAATCTGAGGCGCTTCCGTTAAGGGGTTAAAAGGCCGTCCCCAGTCTCGAATCTGAAGAGTCAGTCGCAAAGGGGTGCATGTTAAGGTTACCTCGATCTCTCCGAGAGAGTCGAGATAAGCGTAATGAATCACATTCACAAGGGCCTCTTCAAAGACAAGCTCTAAACGCCTGATCTTCACTGGAGCTTCTCCTCGCTGGATCAATTTCTCTCTCAGCCATAGGAGCATATCCGCAAGATCTTCAATCTTCGATGCAAATCGTTTTGTGTCCATTGGCTCAATGTACCCTAAAAAGTCGATTTTCTGATATGGGGGGCTTATGCGCATCGGAACAAAGATTCTTCCTCAAAATCGACTTGCGATGACTTTTGCATTAGGCAAAGCGTTGGAACTATTGCAGATGCCACAGTGGGAATTGGCTCTATGGCTGCAAAACGAGGTTGAAAAAAACCCCTTGTTAGAATTGGATCGAGAAGCTTTCGTCGCCCAAAAAAGCGATTTCCCCGTCATCCAAGCCCCCATCAGCCTGTATGAGCACCTAGTCAATCAGATTCGCGAACGATTTTCTAACATCTCTGAAAGAGAGGAGGCTCTAAGGCTTATGGAATGTCTCGACGAAAAGGGATTTATCCAAGAAGCCCCTGAAAATCATCCTCTCGTTCCTATTTTGCAACAGTTCGATCCGCCTGGCATTTTTGCAAGAGATCTCCGTGAATGTCTCCTTCTTCAGCTATCTCCTCAGACCCTGGCTCACACCCTCGTGAACCATCATTTTCAAGACCTTCTCCATGGACGATTTAAGAAAATAAAACAACAAATGCGCGGCGAGACGCTCGACTGCGCACTAAAAACTCTCTCCCGGCTCAATCTCAGACCCGCCGCTCTTTTTCGACAAGAGCCCTCAATCCCCATCAAGGCTGATCTCATTATTATCCAAACAGATACTGAATTAAGCGTGCGCCTTTACGACGAGGACCTTCCCCAGTTCCATCTCCGCTCTTTTTGCAAAGACGCCTTATCCAATGAAGAAAAAATTTTAATGCAGACATGGAAAGCCTCGGGCTCTTGGCTTCTTCGCTCCTTACAAAAAAGAAAAGAGCTTCTTCTTCAAGTTGGAGAAATTCTTATTCGCAAGCAGAAAGCCTATCTACAGCAAGAGGCGCCCCTTGCCCCTTGTACGCTGCGAACACTCGCCAAAGAGCTCCATATTCACGAATCCACCCTTTCTAGGGCTTTAGCCCATAAATACGCAGAAACCCCTTTAGGATTTATTTCTCTCAAATCCTTAATCCCCCCCGCCCCCGACATGACCGCTGCGAAAAGGGCGATTGCAAAACTTGTAACACAAGAAAACAAAAACAACCCCCTAAGCGATCTAGAAATCGCAAAGCATCTTTGTAAAACAAACATTCAACTCGCCCGCCGAACCGTCGCTAAATACCGAAAACAGCTCAGAATCGGCAGCCATTCTCTCCGCAAACATCTAAAACCATGAAATGGTTAACCCAAGTTTAACGGATCTTTTTGCGCTATGTTTTCCTTAACACACTAATTATAAACACATATTGCTGTTTTCTTGCATTTTAGCATATATCGCAACAGCTTAACAGCAAGTGCATTGCAAATTTAAGACATTTGTAGTGGATGAATATTGTTAAATATTTTCTTTCGCCTTTCGGGGAAAGTGACGCATCGAATATATTGTGGATATGTTCATTCGCAAGGCTATAAAAAAAGATCCCCTGAGTGGCAAGTTGTATGCCTCATATC
>CAIPFQ010000059.1 GCA_903864395.1 uncultured Chlamydiae bacterium
AAGAACTTGGAGATGCTACATTCGACTCTGCAACTGTTCATGGGTCTTAGCAGATCAAAAAGCCCTGGATTTTTAATGGCTTGACAGCTTCTTCCTAAATCTGTAATCTGAGCCAGATTTTTATGGACCTACTCAACCTATTCAAACCTGCCCCTTACATAGAGGAAATCGAAGATCCCTCGCATGTAAACAAAAATTATAAGTATTGGCGTTTGCGTACTTTTTACTCCATGTACATTGGCTACGCGTTGTACTACTTCACACGCAAAAGCTTTATCTTCGCGATTCCCGCCCTACAGTCTGATCTGGGATTAAGCAAATTCGAGCTAGGGCTTTTGGGGAGTATTTTAAGCCTCACCTACGGGGTGAGCAAGTTTATTAGCGGCATTATGGGAGACAGATCAAACCCACGCTACTTTATGTCGGTCGGTCTCATTTTAACAGGCATTTTCAACCTCTGTTTCGGAGCTTCGTCCGTTTTTTGGGCGTTCGCTCTTTTTTGGGGGCTTAACGGTTGGTTTCAGGGGTGGGGTTGGCCTGGATGTGCAAAGCTGCTCACTCACTGGTACTCTCAATCTGAAAGAGGGCGTTGGTGGAGTCTTTGGAGTACCTCGCATAACCTTGGAGGGGCTTTGATCCCCATTCTCGCGGCAAGCTGCGCCGAGTATTATGGATGGCGCTCTGCCCTCTATGTCCCGGGATTTCTCTGTATTGGAGCAGGCTTTGTTCTTTTAAATCGCCTGAGAGATACGCCCCAATCTTTAGGGCTTCCTCCGATCGAAAAATATCGCAATGACACGGCTAATCTTCAGAAAACGGTAGAGAAAGAGCAGCTCACCACGAAAGAAATTTTGTGGGAATATGTTTTACGCAACAAGTTTATTTGGACGCTCGCATTTTTCTCTTTCTTTATCTACATCATCCGAACGGCCGTCAATGACTGGAGCATGCTTTATTTGATTGAGGTGCGTGGGTATTCGAATATTCAAGCAGGATTTTGCGTCAGTTGGTTTGAAATCGGCGGATTTTTAGGGTGTTTAGCAGGCGGATGGATCTCCGATCTCGTCTTCCAAGGCAAACGCAACCCGATCAATGTTCTCTTTACGATGGGGATTCTCGCCGTTCTGATCGCCTTCAAATGGATCACCGTCTCTTGGCCTATCCTCGATGGTCTCTTTCTTTTTCTTTTTGGCTTTTTTATTTTCGGGCCTCAGAGCATTATCGGGATCGCCGCCGCCGAGCTTTCCCATAAAAAAGCTGCGGCGACAGCCACAGGGTTTGCTGGCTGTTTTTCTTATCTCGGCGCGGCGGTCGCTGGAGGGCCGTTGGGCGCGATCATTAAAACTTGGGGCTGGGATAGTTTCTTGTTAACCCTCGGGGCTTGTAGCGTCATCGGAACGTTGTTGATTCTTCCTCTTTGGTCTGTAAAGGTAAATCCTAAGGGAGCGCGCGCATAGAAATTCGAGCGCAAGGCATTCTTCTTCAGACCATCCCCTATCTCGATCGAGAGCACATCTTCAAAGTTTTTACAGCAGAAGAGGGGCTAATCGCCCTCATGGCCAATAGGCGCACGTTTAGTGCGTTTGCCCCTTTTTGCATCGCCGAATGGGTCTATCAAAAAAAGGGGTCCAAAGATCTCTATCGTCTCCGTGATGCTTCACTCCTCGATCCTCTGCTTTTACTCCGCACTTCATACTCCCACTTAACGGCTGCAAGCGCCATAGCGCGAAATATTTTAGCCTCACAAATGAGTCTGCAAAGCGCCCCCAACCTTTACGCCCTTTTGCAAAGTTATTTGCAAAGGCTCGCGCAATTCGACAACCCAAACACTCTTTCGCTGAGTTTTGTTCTAAAACTTTTGACCCATGAAGGGCTTCTTTCCATCCGCCCTCAATGCGCTCTTTGCAATAACGAGGCTTTGGCAATCAAAGAGGGAGAGAGCCTTTGCCACGATCATTCTTCTTTACAAGACGTTTTTTTTTCCTCGGAAGAATGGAAAACCGTGCTTCTTTTAACCCACGCCAAACAATTTTCTCTTCTCCAGCAAATAGAGATTTCTGACCCCCTTGAAGAAAAAATCACGGAAAGTGTAGGGACATTTTTTTCTAAAAAGTAAAAGAACCACAATTTCTGCCCCCCTTTCAGAATCAGAAGGTCGCTGTCTCCAATGACTTTCCTGTGTGGTCACTGTTCCTAACTGGACTTTTGACAGATTGGCTGGGCTGTGCCCATCCGATCTGTGAAAAAATTATTTGAGATTTAAAGTTGTCGCCTGTAACCTGTCGATGATAAAAAAAA
>CAIPFQ010000060.1 GCA_903864395.1 uncultured Chlamydiae bacterium
AAATCACGATCAAGTCACTGAACTTGGGCTAGGACTCATTCAGTGTGAAGTTGTTTTTGAGCCTTTGAATAAGCGCTATCCTTGTAGCACGATCCTGTATCAGGGGGAGTTCGGCTCGAGGTATCAATCGCATCAAATGAATTTAGAGCTTGCCTGGAAATTTTGAAATATGAGGCTAAAGCGACAGCTGAATATTTTGGGGAATATTTTTCAACTCAGGCCTTACTTTTTTCGCTTGCGTGTAGTCTCTGAGAATGGGATCGAGGTGGCGCGTATCAACCGCTTCATAAGAAATTGCAGGCTCTTCTTTTTCATAGGTTGCAATTGTTGTTTTTAACCAATGCCGATCGTCTCTTTGAGGAAAGTCTGGCTTAAAATGAGCCCCGCGAAACTCATTGCGCAAAAAAGCTCCCTTCGCAATGACAAGAGACAGCTCCAGCATAGCATCAAATTGATGGGCAAAAACATAAGTTTGGTTGAGATTCGCGCTTTGATCAGCAAGCCCCACATGCAAATAGCGCTCGCGCAACGCTTTAATCTTTTGGATCGCTTTTTCTAGATCGGGATTATCCCTTTTGACGCTTACGTAACGCACCATGCAATCGGCTAATTCATCATGGAGCTTAAAAATATTTTCCTTGCCCTGATGGCTGAGGAGTTTTTTTTGCTTTTTCTCTTCAAGATCCAAAGCCTCTTGGAAAATTGACTCTGAAACATCGGAAAAACTTTTTGTGAGCGTACTCATATAACGCGGCACCTCGCCCCCCGTCACAAGCCCGCCAAAAATACAAGCGAGCAAAGAATTCGCACCCAACCGATTCGCGCCGTGATACTGGTAATCGGATTCGCCCACATTAAAACACCCAGTGAGGTTTGTCATCTGGCGAAAACGGCTCCAGCGATCCGAATCGTCCGCAGCTGGCCAATCCACCCAAGCCCCCCCCATAGAATAATGGACAGCCGGAAAAATTCGCATGGGCTTTTGCCTCGGGTTGTCTCCCGTGAATTTTTCATAAATCTCCAGCACAGAATCGAGCTTGTGTTGTTTTTCTTCAGACAAATGGGTGATATCGAGAAACACCTGCATCGCCCCTTCAACGCCAAGGCCCGCTTCGCAAACACGGGTCACTTCTCTAGCTCCAATATCCCGAGGAACAAGATTGCCAAACGCTGGATACATGTCTTCGAGAAAATACCAAGGCTCTCCCGTTTTGCCACAAGAGCGCACTGTTTTATCGGGAAACTCAATCTTTTTAGAAGCATCGCCCCAAACCCAAATCCTTCCCCCTTCGCCGCGAATCGATTCACTCATCAACCTCATTTTATCAAGCCCTGGAATCGCTGTCGGATGAATCTGAATAAATTCTCCATTCGCGTATTTCATCCCCTGCATGTAAAGCCGCCCATTCGCTGCCCCCGTACAAAAGGTAGACATGGTCGATTTTTTGTAAATCACACCGAGCCCACCCGTCGCAATCACCACTGCATCGGCCTTTAAAACAGAAAGTTTTAGCGTAAAAAGATCTTGGATCACGATCCCTCGCGAGCACCCCTCAGCATCCAAAATTAAGCGAAGAAATTCATGATTTTCAAATTTTTCTACAAACCCTTGTACTTCATGGCGGCGCACCTGCTCATCGAGGGCATAAAGAAGTTGCTGGCCCGTCGAAGCGCCACAAAAAGCAGTGCGGCTGTATAGCGTCCCCCCAAATCTGCGAAAATCAAGATGCCCTTCAGCGGTGCGATTAAAAGGACAGCCCATCCGATCAAAAAGACGCAAAATCCCAGGCCCCGCCAAGCACATCTCAAGAACGGGGGGCTGATTTGCCAAAAAATCGCCGCCCTTGATCGTGTCATAGGCATGAATAAGAGGAGAGTCGCCCTCTCCCTTTAAGTTCATTGCGATATTAATTCCCCCTTGCGCACACACTGAGTGGGAGCGTCTCGCTTTCGTCAAAGAGACCAACAAAACATGGCAATCTTTCTCAGCCAGCTTCATCGCTGTAGAAAGACCTGCCAACCCTCCCCCTACGACAATCACAATCTTTTTTTTCGCCATATCAATTCCGCAAATTTATCCAGTAGCTACACCAAATGGCCATCAATCCAAGAAACGCCAGCAAAGACATTCCCAAAGCACTCACAGACACCATCGCTCTTTGCGAGCGCGCTGAAAGAATCCATCCCCAAGTGATCAAAAATGTCCAAAATCCATTGAACGCATGGAATGCAGCAGATAAAACAAAAATTGTATAAAGCCCAGCAAAGAAAGGATTTTTAAATGTATCGCGCACTTCAAGCAACATCGCTGTGCCAGGATTTGGAGATAAGAGAGCCACCTCGCCCTTTGCCAAGG
>CAIPFQ010000061.1 GCA_903864395.1 uncultured Chlamydiae bacterium
CAGCCCACAAAAGCTGCAAAGTCGAGACAATCTGAAAATCTCTTAAAGCATGCGCAAAGCTTGATAGTGGCGCAGCTGATCGCGAAAGTGCGCCGCTTCTTCAAAGCGATATTCTTTTGCAGCGAGGCGCATCGCCCCTTCACACTCTTTAATCTTTGCCTCTAAAACTCCTGTATCAAGCAGTTCTATCGGGGTCTCTGCACTTGCAGGGGCCTGAGCGATTCCAAACGTCTCTTCCAGGGAGGTTGCGGCCTCTTTTTTGACTGAGCGAGGCGTAATGCCATGCTGCTCGTTATAGGCTCTTTGCGTCTCTCGCCTTGCGCTTGTGATCGCCATCGTGCTCGCGATGGATTTCGTCTCTTTGTCTGCATACAAAATAACGCGCCCTTCTACATTGCGCGCTGCCCTTCCACAAGTTTGTATCAACGCTGTTTCAGATCTAAGAAACCCCTCTTTATCCGCATCGAGAATCACGACTAAAGAAACTTCGGGCAAATCCAAGCCTTCGCGCAAAAGGTTGATCCCAACCAACACATCAAAATCTCCTCGGCGCAGCGATTTCAAGATTTGCATTCTTTCGAGCGTATCAATATCCGAGTGCAAATATTTTGCTTTCACTCCAATTTCATTGAGGTATTTTGACAGATCTTCGGATAGTTTTTTCGTCAATGTCGTGACGAGGATACGCCTTCCCTTCTCAGATTCTTTGCGGATCTCTTCCAAACAATCGTCGATCTGTCCCGTGGCAGGGCGAATTTCTACACGAGGATCAAGCAGTCCTGTTGGGCGAATAATTTGTTCGACAACGTCCCCGCCCGCCTCCTGCACTTCCCATGCCCCAGGGGTCGCCGAGACATAAACCACTCGTTTGAGTTTTGCATAGGTCTCTTCAAATTTTAAAGGGCGATTGTCGAAAGCCGACGGAAGGCGAAAGCCAAACTCAATCAAGGCATTTTTGCGCGAGCGATCTCCGTTATACATGGCATGGAGCTGAGGGAGCGTTTGATGAGACTCGTCGATAAAAACGATAAAATCTTCAGGAAAATAGTCGAGAAGGCAGGGAGGAGGATCGCCTGGATGGCGTTTAGAAAAATGGCGCGAATAATTTTCAATGCCCTTGCAAAATCCAATTTCGCGGATCATTTCTAAATCATACGACGTTCTCTCCTTGATTCTTTGCGCTTCCACCAGCCGATTCTCAGCTTGAAAAAATTTAAGTCTTTCTTGCAATTCCGCCCGAATGCTCTCCATCGCATCTAAACGAATGGGCTCTGGGGTCACATAATGGGAGCCTGGATAAATCGCGATCGCATTCACTCTTTCCTGAACCTTTCCAGTTAAAGGATCGATGCGGGAGAGCCTTTCCACCTCGTCGCCAAAAAACTCGATCCGATACGCAATTTCTTCCTCATAGGCAGGAACGATTTCCAAAACATCGCCGCGCGCGCGAAAAGAGCCGCGCGTGAGGTCGTAATCGCTGCGAGAATAGTGCATGTGAACAAGGTGGAGCAAAATATCATCTCTTTTCACCTTTTGTTTTAATGCAATGTGCAAAACCATTTGACTGTAATATTCCGGAGTTCCAAGGCCATAAATACACGATACAGAAGAGACAATAATACAATCTGAGCGCTCAATGAGGGAGCGCGTCGCGCTGAGGCGCATTCTTTCCAAGCGGTCATTGATGGCGAGATCTTTTTCGATATAGGTATCGGTGCGGGCGATATACGCCTCTGGCTGGTAATAATCGTAATAGGAAACAAAATATTCTACGGCGTTTTCTGGAAAAAATCCCTTAAATTCTTGATAGAGCTGAGCAGCGAGCGTTTTATTGTGCGCCAAAATTAAAGCGCTTTTGCCTATGTTTTGAATGACATTCGCCATGGTGAATGTTTTGCCAGAGCCTGTAACGCCAAGCAAAACTTGCGCTTTTTTTCCTGCTTGAAGAGCTGCGGTCAATCGATCGATTGCCTCTGGCTGACTTCCGGCTGGCTGAAATTCTGTTTTTAACTTGAACATATTCCTAAAATTACCACAGCGAAAGAAATGCCCATGACTCCTAGCAACCAGACTTTGCGCCAAAGTTTCTGATAGGCAGGCAAGCGCCAAGCCATCAGAGCTGGGAGCAAGCAAAGCAGCAGAGCCACCAAAACGCCTGCATACTGCAGCGCGAGAATAAACCCTTGGGGATAGAAAAACACAAAAAGCAAAGGGGGAACAAACGTCAACAAGCAAGAAACCTCTTTTTCAAAGCTCATCTTGCGCATCTTCAGCCCATCGGCTAAAAAGTCAGACAGGCTCATAGCAACGCCCAAAAACGAGGTGAGAATCGCGAAAAAGGAAAACGCTTTTGCAACTGTTCCAATGGAGTGTCCTTGAAGCGAGCGTGAAAGAGGAGCGATCGCGCTCTCGCCGCTCTGCCATGCTGCGGCCAAATCTTCTGAAGAGATCGCTCCCAAAACAAGAAGTTCCCACAGCGCATAAACTATAAATGGGATCAGGCTGCCAATAAAAATCACCCAGCGCAAATGCTTTACATTATGATGCAAATACGCCGTCAAAGTGGGGATCACAATATGAAAGCCATAAGAGGTAAAGACCAGAGGCACCGCGAGCCAAATCGCCCCAACGTTCATCATCCCAAGGCGAGCAAATTGCACATGCTGTGGCAGAAAACTCAATAACAGCCCATAAGAGAGCACAAGGCCGATCATAAGTGCCCGATTGGTTCGATCCACCGCTTTGGTGCCTATATAGACAAAAACACCAAAGATACCCAATAAGGGGATTACGCCAACTAACGAAGGGATTTGTCCCCCTACAATTGTTTGGATTGCAAGGGCAAATAAAGGCGCGCTGCTTGCAATATAGGCAGCAGTGAGCGAGTAAAGCAAAGCCAAATAAACAATCCAGCAAAACCCTTTGCCCCAAGGCCCCAACTTGCGCTCTGTCATGCTAATAAAATTAGAGACCCCTGGAAGAGAAAGGTTGACGTCGAGTAAAAGCCACGCCGTGCCAAAGAAAAACAGCCAAACAAAAAAGAGGAGCGCGAGCGATGGGAAAAATCCCGCGAAAGAAGTTACGACAGGGATCACAAGCATCCCAGCGCCAATGGCGGTTCCCGCTACAAGTAAAAGCCCGCCAATAAAACGATGGCTAATCTTCATTTTTTAAACCTTACCTGGAGATTTAACTTCATAAAAAATCGTCCCTCCTCTTCAAAAACCCTGCCTATTCCGTATCTTGTTGTACTCGGTGTGTCAACTCGACTTTGCAGCTTTTGTGGGCTGCCTGCCTTGGCTATTTGTCCTCGGACGTTCGACCTATGGTCGAACTGGGCGATTATTTAAACCAGGCAGGGGTTTTTAACCCCTTCCCGATTTAAATAACGCCCCCGAGAACA
>CAIPFQ010000062.1 GCA_903864395.1 uncultured Chlamydiae bacterium
GACCGAACTCTTTCCCAAGGAAAAATAAACCAGCAAAGAGGTCTCTTAAGGGCTCGTAAAACAATAAAGAGCCCTAAATCTCGACTTTGCAGCTTTTGTGGGCTGCCTGCCTTGGCTATTTGTCCTAGGACGTTCAACCTATGGTCGAACTGGGCGATTATTTAAATCGGGAAGGGGTTTTTAACCCCTTCCCGATTTAAATAACGCCCCCGAAAACAAATCTCCCGAGGTATCCAACCCAAAAAAGTTGCAAAGTCGAGCTAAATGTTCTTCAAAAATTTTTTGGAGCATAACGGGATCGAACCGTTGACCTCAACAATGCCATTGTTGCACTCTACCAACTGAGCTAACGCCCCTAAAAAAACAAGAATTTGAAGAAGCTCTATGTTAAAAAACTCTATCTTTTTAGCGCAATGCATTTCTTTTTATTAACGAGATATTAACACACAAACTTGTTCACAACTTTGTTCATAACCTGTTCGCAACTGAGGCTATTGTTCAAAACTCGGCAGTTATGAACAAGTTATGAACAAGTTATGAACAATGAACCTTCTCTATGAAAAAAGGGGGGGTTATGAACATTCCCACAGAGACAGAAGAAGAAGAAGAGTATATATATATACCTAACTCTTCTTCTCTCTTTGTGGAAATGTTCAAAACCTTTTCCAAAGAACGGTCGTTTTCGATACACTGAAACCCAATGCTAAACCGAGAACACTACTTTTCCTTAGGCTCCTTTGCCCACAAAGCCCTTTGGCAAGAAGAGGAGCCTCTCTGGGCTCCTTTAACTCGCCTAGAGGCATACTTAAAAAATTTCCCACATAAAATTGCGATCACAATTCCCCCTGGCGTGCATTTAGATCGCCCAGAATTGATTTCCATAGGCGCAGGAACGGTTTTGGAGCCAGGAGTGATGATTCAAGGCCCTTGCATCCTTGGAAGCGGTTGTGTGGTGCGCCACGGTGCCTATCTGCGTGGTTTTGTGATTTGTGGAAACTATTGCGCCATAGGGCACAGCGCGGAAATTAAAGATTCGATCTTGCTCGACTCTGCCGCCGCAACCCATTTTACCTACGTCGGCGATTCTATCGTGGGATCTTTTGCAAATCTTGGCGCTGGCGTAAAATGCTCGAATCTTCGTTTGGATCGCCGCGAAATTGTGATCTCTGGAATAGGAGAAAAACAAAAGACGGGATTGAAAAAATTAGGAGCCATCATCGGCGATCGCGTGCAGGTTGGATGCAACTCTGTGCTAAATCCAGGCACGCTGATCGGCAGGGACAGCACTGTAGCCCCCCTTTTAAGCCTTAGCGGAGTGATTCCGCCTCAAAGTGTGGTTTCAGATCGAAACCCGTTTAAAATCGATCCTAGGCTCTTTCCTTTGGTGGGGTCTTTGCATGCTCCTTGAAGCGTACGCAAAAAAATTTGAATGTGCGTTAAAAATGGAAATTCTTCGATTTGGTGCCAAAAGTCGGCTGCGCGATGCGTGTGAATACGCATTGATGTGTGGGGGCAAGCGACTTCGTCCCCTGATTGTCTTAATGACAGCCGACGCCCTGGGAAAAAATCTCGATGTTCTGCCTTCTGCATTTGGCGTCGAGTTTTTTCATACCGCCTCGCTCATTGCCGATGATCTTCCTTGCATGGACAATGATGCGATGCGGCGAGGAAAACTTTCTTTGCATAAAGCGTTTGGGGAGGCGGAGGCTGTGCTTGCAAGCTACACCCTGATCGCCGAAGGGTATGGGGCGATTCATCGCAATTGTGAGGCGATGCGCGCCTCTCCGTTTTCGAAGGAGGCAGAGGGGGTGGCTTTGTTCTGTCTTGAAGTGGCGACTCGGTCGGCAGGGATGAGCGGCGCGACGCAAGGGCAATTTCTTGATCTTTTTCCTCCAGATGCGACATGGGAAACGATGGAGTTGGTGATTTTACAAAAAACAGCGGCGCTTTTTGAGGTTTCCTTTGTTTTCGGGTGGCTCTTTGGCGGAGGATCTAGCGCCTCGTTAGAGGCTGTGAGAAAAGCTTCGCGTCATTTGGGGATGGCTTTTCAGATCGCAGATGATTTGGAAGATGGGGATCAAGACGGAGCGCGAGGGGTCAATGCCCTGACCATTTTGGGACGGCAGGGCGCTCTTGCGCTTTTTGAGCGAGAGTTTATTCTTTTTCAAAAAGCTCTAAAAGGGTTAGGTCTTTGGACCTACCCCTTTCAAGAGCTTGGAGAAAAACTACGAAGGGCTTGTAGCCTCTGTTGAGATTTTTTCGCTGCCCGCGCCTTTTTTGGATAAAGAAAACCCCGAGGCAATTTTTTCATAAACCGCTTTCTCGATCTCTTCGGCGATTTTGTGGTTGCTTTTCAGCTCTTCTCTCGCAGATTCCCTTCCTTGGCCAAGGCGGTGAGATTGATAGCTGAACCACGTTCCCTTTTTATCGATCAGGCCCATTTCTACGCCGATATCGATGAGAGAGCCGATATGAGAGATGCCTTCATTGAAAATGATGTCGAACTCTGCGGAGTGAAAGGGGGGCGCGCATTTGTTTTTAACCACTTTTACGCGAACGCGCGAGCCAATATCGTTGGCTCCATCGGCCCCTTTTAAGCCAGCGATGCGGCGAATATCCAGCCGAATTGAGGCGTAAAATTTAAGCGCCTTGCCGCCCGTGGTGGTTTCTGGGTTTCC